>JACQUT010000079.1 GCA_016267585.1 Cyanobacteria bacterium NC_groundwater_1444_Ag_S-0.65um_54_12 | reverse complement strand
CCGGGCCGCTGCACGCGACGTGTGCTTGTGGGATCAAAATGCTTGCTCCAGTGCTCAAGTGCTATACGTAGAGGGTCCGGAACGGTTGACCGAGTTCGTATCAATGCTGAAAGTCGAACTGGCAGCACTGGCTAACTCTCTCCCGATGGGAACGCTAGGCATCCAGGAAAAAGCCGAGATTACCAAACAACGCGAACTGGCCTGGATCGCGGTGGCACTAGGCCAAGCCGAGTTGCATACTTCCCCCGGACCAGAATGGACAGTCATCGTTGAACAGGATCCGAGCTTCAAGCTGTCTCCCCTATTTCGTACGGTATATGTCAAAGCGGTAGCTGATCTGCGAGAAGTTGCGACCCTGTTAGCGCCTTATCGCTCCTATCTTCAGACCATAGGGCTGACGGGAAGTGAAGAGCGCTTACTGGAACTTGCGGATACGCTCGGTGCAGGTGGCGCACTACGTGTCAGACCGTTGGGGAGCATGAGCGATGGCCACCCCGGCGAGCCACATGATGGCGTTTTTGCGTTGCATGAACTGGTAAAGTGGATAAGCCTTGAAGCACCGGTCCTGCAACAGCGTTTCGATCCGATAGACTTTTTGTCCAAAGAAGCGATCAGTGAATTGCAGTGGACCAAGCTGCAAGCTGCCTACCGACGAGTCCGCCGCCTCTCTCCGTTCTATGCGCGGTACTTACCTGACCAGGATTTACAAAGTCTAACCGACTGGAACGATCTTCCCATTTTGACAAAGGAGATCTACCGAGCAGAAGTTCCACCCAATGGTCAGGAATTGCTTTGCGATCAGCGGAGTGATGGCTTGGTCTTGCGAACTGGTGGCTCTAGTGGCAACCCGCAGATCGCTCTGGTGTCATGGGCGGATTTCTTGGCGGATATGCGAGCGGGCGCACGTGGTTTTTGGGCCGCCGGTCTAAGACCTGGCGATACGGTAGCTAACCTTTTCCATGCCGGTAATCTTTACGGTTCGTTTCTCTCGACACAACGTATCCTGGAATTCATCGGCTGTCGTAGTTTTCCGCTTACCAGTCATATCCCCGTGGCCGACATTCTTGAAGCGCTGCGCACTTTTCAAATCGAGGTATTGATAGGTCTTCCGAGCCATTTACAACTGGTCTTCGCTGCCATGCGTGAAAATCCCGACCACTACCGTGTCCGCAAGGTGCTATATGGTGGTGAGCACTTTTACCAGCGCGAGCAACGAATCATTCGTGAAACACTGGGAATCGAGCAAATTGCCAGTATCGGATATGGTACGGTAGATGCTGGCCCCATAGCTTATCAATGCCCGGCTAATCAGGGCTCCCTGCATCATGTCCTGGCAGATCACCAGTACGTAGAGATCCTCGATCCGGAATTGCTGCAGCCAGTCTTGCCCGGAGCGGTAGGTCTCATTGTAGTTACTAACCTTCATCCGCGCCTCATGCCACTGATACGCTATCGCGTAGGAGATCTGGGCAAATCAGTTCCCGGGGTTTGTCCATGTGGTCGATTCGCCCCACTTGTCGAGTTGTTGGGACGCGCGGATGACGTGGTGGTGGTTGGGGGGTACAACCTAGCCTACAGTGAAATCCAGGCTGTAGTGGAGCGCTTTGCCGAGTTCCGTAGCCTGCCACAGCTAGAGGTGCGGCGTGACGAGCAGCTGGACCATTTACTGGTAAAGGTCGAACTTTGCGACACCAGGCCAGATATCCTGGCAGGTGAGGAATCAGCAAAGCGTGTCGAGCAATTGCGTAGGCAATTGCTCGACACGCTGACGGATCTGCGCAAAAGCCTGAATCAAGGAATGCTAGGAAGCTTGGAGATTGATATCCTGCCACCGGGTGGTTTGGAACGACTGCAACGCAGCGGCAAGATCCGGCATATTATCGATCGGCGGCAAGCTGGTGTTCCCTCATGAATAGCGGGCCGCTGCGAGTTAGTGGTCCCCTGGACCTGAGTGGCGGCAAATTCCCTCTCGGCAACCGACCATTCTTGCTGTTATGGTTCGGACAGGCTATTTCGCAGCTGGGCGATCGTATCCATCAGATTGCTGTCCTTTGGTGGTCACTGCAACTTAGAGGAAACCTCGGTGATGCCGGTTGGGTAATGGTAGCGACTACTCTTCCAGCAGTACTGGTATCACCTTTGGCAGGGGCTTTAGCCGATCGTTATAACCGAAGGCTCATAATGCTTCTGGGTGATTTTGGCCGAGCAATACTGGTAGTGATATTGGCTGTCCTCGCCGCTACCGGTGGTTTGAATCTACCGGTCTTGATCGCCACATCATTACTGCTTTCCGTGCTCGGAGCTTTATTCAATCCAGCTGCCATGGCAGTGGTACCGGAACTAGTGCCAAGGAACCATCTATTAAAAGCCAGCTCGCTGCAAGAGATCACATTGCAGAGTGCCACCTTGCTAGGGCCACCACTAGGTGGACTGGTGGTGGCAGCACTGAATCCGAGCGCTGCCTTCTTTGCAAACTCCTTCTCTTTTCTGATTTCCGCCCTGGCAATCCAAGCGATGGGCCGCTCGCGGCGCTGGCATCTGATCAGCGCCAGGCCTGACGAATGGTGGAAACTTACTCGTCACGGTAAGCAGCGAAACATGGTAGAGGAAGAACAAGCGTCCGTACGTCGCAGCACCTCCGAACTGACTATCGTAGCCGAGGGCGACGAGACCAGCAGAACAAGTTTTTGGCAAGAACTCTGGGATGGAGTAGCCATAGCTAGCGCTAATCGCACTATTGGCATGTTGCTAGTGGCTTTCGGTCTATGCAATTTCTTTTTGGCCCCCATAGTGCTATTTTTACCACGCTATGCGACGCTGTTCGAGGTAGGACCAGGTGGCCTGGGCATGCTAGAAGGCTCCCTGGCACTGGGAATGTTGGTCGCTTCTTTGCAGCTAAGCTTCCAACCTTTCGCCAGCACCCCGCGCTGGTTCTATCCTCTCTGCTTGACTGGCATTGGCGCATTGTTAGTAGCGCTAGGTATGTTACCCATTTTTTGGTGGTTCTTGATTGGGCTATCAGGTATTGGATGGGCGCTAGGTGCCTTGAACGTCACCGTGGTAGCGTATTTTCAAAAGACCGTGCCACCAGACCGTATGGGACGTTTCATGGGCTTGCTCATGATGGTAGTATTCGCTACCCAACCACTCGGCTTCGCCTTGACCGGGTTGCTCGCGAACACCGCACATCCTGGGCCGCTAATGACAGCTTGCGGCATTGGCATATTTACCATCGGGACACTACTAGCCCTGTTTTTGCCTGAGCATTAGCGATTTGTTTTTGCCTTTACTGGCGGTAAACTTGCGGCTTGAGAACACCGATAAAAGGCAAATTACGGTATTTCTGGGCGTAATCGAGGCCGTAACCTACTACAAATTTATCCGCTATACTAAAACCTAAGTACTTGACCGGAACATCAACCAAGCGCCGAGCTGGTTTATCGAGTAAAGCACAGATTTCCAAGCTTGCTGGCCTACGCTCTAGT
>JACQUT010000086.1 GCA_016267585.1 Cyanobacteria bacterium NC_groundwater_1444_Ag_S-0.65um_54_12 | reverse complement strand
CCTTACTACCGCTTGATATTGATCTGCTATGCTTTGTTTGCCTTTACTGGTGATCAACGAGTTTCCGCCAATCGCCAGGACTGCTACTTTGCCCATTAGCTCTCCCTTTTGCAATTTTGCAATTAATTTCCCATCGTAAGCGCCAGCAGTGCCTTTTGCACATGCAGGCGACACTCTGCGACATCTATGATTAGCGATTTGGGCCCGGATGCTATCTCATCGGTCACCTCATGACCACGATCCACTGGCATGGGATGGATGAAAAACGGATCATTGCCACGTTTTAGCTTGGCAGCATCGCAAATCCATTCGGAATGAGCAAGCGCCTTCTGGATCTCTTCCGACTTTTGCAGCTCACCGTTACGATAGGCTTGCGGGCTCATCCAGTTACGAGCATACACTAGATCCACGTCAGCGAAGCACTCGACTGGATCATGGCTAATCTGAAAGCTGGCTCCGTTTTCTTTCGCATACTGGCGGCTGGCTGCCACCACTGCCGGATCGAGATCGTAACCTTCGGGATGCGCCAGTACGACGTTCATGCCATAACGTGGATACAGTAGTAGTGCCTCCTGTACCGAGCACCAAGAACGAGCCAGCGCTCCGTGTCCCCAGTACAGCAACAGGGTCTTGCCTTTCGGATCGCCCATGTGATTTTGGATCCCCATGATATCTGCCAGTCCCTGGCAGGGATGATACTTATCATGTGCCATCGAGACGATCGGTACCTCACTCCATCTGGCATATTCTCGCAACAGTTCATCGCCGGCGCCGTAATAGCCTATTTGATCTTCGAGAATGCGAATGCCGATTCCACAAGCATAGCGGCTCATGACCCGCGCAGCATCTTCGATGGTTTCACCCGCAGTGTTAGCTGTCTTGAGACGCATTGCCTTGGGCTCGAGGAACTGGGCATGCCCTGAAAGCTCGGTTGCGGCACATTCGAATGACTGGCGGGTGCGTACCGATGGATTGTAGAAAAACATGAAGAAAGTTCTATTCAAGAGAGAACGAGACCAGCGGTTATCGTAGCGGTTACGCTGCAGCTCGCTGGCAACTGCTAAAACCTGGTCCAGTTCTTCCCTGTTCCAATCCTGAGTGGTGATCAAATCCTTGCCATGAAGCGCAGAGCGTTTTTCTTCGGTGATTAACATAGGGGGTGATATCTCCTCGGCGAGCAGTTACGGATCTTTTTTATTTTTTGGCGACTATGCCAACATCACGGGAGGCAGTCTGGTAATTTTATCGCGTGCCTGGAAAGTCAGCGCGGCGACCGGGCACACTGAAACACATAGACCACATTGCACACACAATTGCGAGTTTATTTTTGCTAATTGCTTGACAGGTGCAGTAACGGCATCATAGCAGCAAACTGTTGCACATTGCCCGCATTTGATGCATTTTTCCGGGATTACCTGGGGAGACTCTTCTTTTTCCGTGACAATGCGCTGGCCATGACCATATTTTTTGACATAACAACCTATAATCTCTGCTATATCAGTATAGCCATGTTCATCGAGCCATTGGTTCACCTGCATGGCAATGGTTCGATATATTCGATGCCCTTTGTACAGCACTACGGTGCAAATGCCTACTAACGACGCCCCGGCCATGAACATTTCTATGGCGTCTTTACCGTTGCATATGCCACCGATACCGATGACAGGCTTTTTTACCCGACGTGCCACCTCAAAGACGCAGCGCACGGCTAGCGGTTTCAACGGAGCGCCAGATAACCAGCCATAGCCGTATTTGCTGCCCAATACTGGCTCGGCTGACTCGATATCGATAGACAGGGTGGGGCCCAGGCTGTTTATGCAAGCGAAGGCATCGACATGAGGCTCCAGCGCTGCTGCCAGCTCACCGAGATCACCACTATGCGGAGAGAGTTTGGCGATGATTGGTAGCGAAACCGCCGCGCGCAGCGCTCGTGCCGTCTGTATGATCGCTGCTTGGTCCAGGTAGTGCACGGTGAATTCGATAGCAGCGATTCCCTTGGCGGCAATTTTGGGGCCCAGTTCACATAAATCATCCGCGGTATAGCCCAAAGAGGCGATGAAGGGGATGCCATGTTCGCGCGCCGCAACAATACCGCTGTCGTATTCGGTGGACAACCATTGCTCGCAAGAAAGCTCGCTCCAGAGTTCAGCGTTCAGCATGCCGCCCGTGCCGAATTTGTACATGTGGGGCCGCGGCACGGGCGCCGCGGTTCGCGAAACGGTCTTGGCCAGTAAGCCACCCGCGCCGGCAATGGCGGCTCGGCGTAGCTGTTCGCCATTACCGACATTGGGACCGGCTGCGGGTATGATGGGCGTGCGGAAGGATAGTCCGCAGAGTTCTACCTGGATGTTAGCCATCGGATTATCAGCTATGCTCTGACGTCGGCTACGGGGTCGTACAGTTCGGGGCGGCGATCGCGGATGAACTGCCATTGCACTCGTACTTCCTCGATCAGGGCAAGGTCGAGATCGGACACGACCAGCTCGTCTCTATCACGCGAAGCTTCAGCTAAAATACGCCCGCGCGGATCGCAAAAATAGCTGCTGCCGTAGAATTCCCCGATGTGCCATGGTTCTTCTACGCCTACTCGGTTGATAGTCCCCACGAAGTAACCATTAGCTACCGCATGGGCTGGTTGTTCGAGCCGCCACAAATATTCCGAGTGTCCGGCGGTAGTAGCTGACGGAATGAAAACGATTTCCGCGCCGTTCAATCCGAGAATGCGTGCCCCTTCCGGAAAATGGCGATCATAGCAAATATAAACGCCGATGCGGCCATAAGCCGTGGAAAATACCGGATAGCCAAGGTTGCCGGGCTTGAAGTAGAATTTTTCCCAGAAGCCGGGCCAGCAGTGTGGAATG
>JACQUT010000073.1 GCA_016267585.1 Cyanobacteria bacterium NC_groundwater_1444_Ag_S-0.65um_54_12 | reverse complement strand
GGCATGGCCCGCAGGTCGGCGTTGGTGATTTACACAGAAGATCATCATAACTTGCCGGCAGTCATCGAGACCTTGCAAGCTGGCGGCAGGTATGACGTAACGCTGCTGTTGCCGCGCTGGATGCGGTTGAATCGCCTACCAGCGGTTACGGTATGCGACGCGTTACAAGCAAGCTCTCGACCATCTCGTACCTTGGCCAATTTCGAATTGATCGTACTGCCCAGCATGCCATCTGGACTCCTGCGCCAATTGCTCTCGGCCAGCGCAGAATCGCATACCGCACAATTACTGCGGGTTGCCAGGCGCCTGGGTAAGCCGCTGGTGACTTGTGCTGCGGAACCAGTGACATGGCAAAAGCGAGATTCCACCATTGATAACCAGCAAGAATGCTTGAAGGGATTAGGTATTGCATTAGTTACGGTTGCTGAACTCGCCGAGCCAACCATTGCTATTGCGAAATTGCCAAGTTGTCAATCCTGTCTGGCTCCGACCACTTGTGCTGATCGCTGTCAGTGGAGAGTCAAAGATATCATTGCCGAAGGCGCTACGCGCATCGGCGCAGGCAACGGCAATATCTCGGCTGCCAGGAAACTGGCACGGTTCATTGATCACACCCTTCTCAAACCAGAGGCGATCGAGGCCGATATTCGCAAGCTCTGTGCCGAAGCCCGTGAGCATTGCTTTGCCAGTGTGTGCATTAACCCTACCTGGGTGTCTTTAGCGGCTGACCTGTTAAAGGGTTCACCAGTACAGGTATGCACCGTGATCGGCTTTCCGCTAGGAGCGACGGATCCCGCTACCAAGGCTTTCGAGGCACGCGAAGCAGCCAGTAATGGTGCGTCGGAAATTGATATGGTTATAAACGTGGGAGCTCTCAAGAGCAAGAACTATCGGCTAGTGGAAGATGACATACATCAAGTGGCGCGAGCAGTACCGCGCGGAACCATCGTCAAAGTGATACTGGAAACGAGTTTGCTGTCTGACGAGGAGAAAGTGGCCGCCTGTCTTTTAGCCAAGCGTGCCGGGGCTGATTTCGTCAAGACCTCGACGGGATTCGGTGGCGGCGGTGCTACCACCAGCGACATAATACTCATGCGCACTGCGGTAGGTCCTGAGCTCGGGGTAAAGGCATCTGGTGGAGTGCGTGACGCCAAGACGGCAACCGAAATGCTGGCAGCAGGAGCCACCCGCATCGGTGCCAGCGCTTCGGTTGCTATAGTAAAAGGCGCTAGCGGCAAAGAGCAATATTGAGCGAGGCTAGAAGTTTAAAACGATGAGTGAAAATATTCAGCTAAGAACTTATGTTTTTATCGACGCCATGCAGCCGCAATTTGCGGCTTACATGGCGTCAGTGGCTACCGGTTATTTGCCCATCGAAGGCCAAGCTGCTCTTTATGTCGAAATCGCACCTGGCATGGAAATAAACCGCCTGATGGATGTGGCGCTCAAAGCCACGGCTGTGACACCGGCCGAGCAGATCGTGGAGCGACAATACGGCATGCTCGAGCTGCATGCGGACGAGCAAGCTGAGGTAAGGCAAGCCGGGAATGCTATCTTGACTGAATTGGGCAAGAACGAGGGCGATCGTTTGAAGCCCAAGGTAATCTCCCAGCAAATCATCCGCAAGGTGGATGACCACCAAGCCATGCTGATCAACCGCAGTGGTCGCAAGGGAATGATGCTGATACCCAAGCAAACGCTCTTTATCATGGAGACTTATCCGGCTGGTTATGCCGTGCTGGCTGCCAACGAAGCAGAAAAGGCTGCCGATATCAACATCGTGATTATCCGTCCTACCGGGGCCTTTGGTCGCCTCTACCTGGCCGGTGATGAAGCAAATGTCATGGTAGCTTCCAAAGCAGCACTATCAGCCATCTTTGATGTGAATGGCAGCCAGGAGCAGCGCTAAGAAACTATCTCAAGCCAAGGGGAAGTAGCGAGGACAAGACTGAAGAAAGGAGACAATTAAATGGCTGAAGCACTGGGAATGATCGAATGTAGAAGTTTTGCCGCCATGGTCGAGGCTTCCGACGCAATGGTAAAGGCAGCGAAAGTTGAACTGGTACGCTACGAGAAGACCGGCGGAGGCTACGTGACAGCAGTAGTACGCGGCGATGTGGCAGCAGTAAAAGCCGCCACGGAAGCTGGCTCCCGCGCAGCTGAAAAGATCGGCGAGGTGGTGGCCGTACACGTGATTGCCAGGCCGCATACCAATGTTGATCAGGTATTGCCGCTTGGACGTAGTGCCGCTGAACTGACTGGAGTCAAGATCGAAGTTTAGTTAGAAGGAAGACACTTTGTGCTGATCGGTAAGATCGTCGGAACATTGGTAGCTGAGCAAAAAGATCCCAAACTAGTTGGAACCAAGCTACTCGTCGTACGCCAACTAGACGTCAAAGCCCGCGAAACTGAAGGCTATGTAATAGCAGCTGATACGGTAGGTGCTGGAGTTGGCGAGGTGATACTATATGCCACCGGCTCGAGCGCACGGCAAACCTTGGCCACCGAAAACAAACCGATCGATGCCACTATCATGGCAATCGTCGATACCTGGGAAGTGTACGGTGAGGTAATGTACACCAGTAACTGCTCGCCTTGCGACAACCAGTTGGTAGTCAGGTAAATAGCCATGCCGGTTTCTGAACAGCGACTTTCACAAATAGTACAGCAGGTGATTACCCGCTTGGCAGAAGACGGTAAGTGGCAACCGGTCCAACATGACACGCTAGCTGAGCCAGGAAGCCGCATGCCAGGTGGCTCCCTGGCTAACGCAGCAGCTACCGGTAACGCTAATGAAGGTATTTTCGCTACCCTGACCGAAGCTATCACGGCGGCCACCAAGGCGCAATATATTCTGGAATGGGAGCGAACCCTGGGCGATCGCCAGGCAATGATCGCTGCCATGCGGCAGGCAGTATTGCAAAATCTAGAGGCACTGGCACAGCTGGCCGTCGAAGAAACCGGCCTGGGCCGGGTAGCTGATAAAATCAACAAGAACCGCCTGGTAGCAACCAAGACACCCGGAATGGAAGATCTGGCTACCACCGCATGGAGCGGGGATCACGGCTTGACATTGTATGAGCTTGCTCCTTGGGGTGTAATCGCTGCCATTTGCCCGATGACCAATCCTTCCGAAACGGTCATCTGCAACGCCATCGGCATGATCGCAGCAGGCAATGCCGTCTGCTTCAATCCTCATCCGAACGCACGACGCATCACCCACTTCACCATCGACATGTTGAATCGTGCCCTCCAGTCGGCCGGGGCTCCCCCCAATCTCATAACCAGTGTTGCTGAACCTACCATCCAGACTGCTCAGGCCTTGATGAATCACCCGGGCATCCGGCTCCTGGTAGTGACCGGTGGGCCAGCCGTCGTGAAGGTAGCCATGGGCAGCGGCAAGAAAGTCATCGCGGCCGGTCCCGGTAATCCGCCCGCGGTCTGTGACGAATCAGCCGATCTAGAGAAGGCGGGGCGCGACATGGTGCTAGGAGCATCCTTCGACAACAACATCGTCTGCTGCGCTGAAAAGGAATTCATTGCAGTCGGGGCTATCGCAGACCCCTTGAAACAGGTCATGAAGAAGAACGGTGCGCTAGAACTGGATGCTGATCAGACCGAACGCCTCATGAAGATAATCCTGGCCATCAACAAGGGGCCAGGGCAAAGTTCGGAAGTCAATAAAAAGTTCATCGGGAAAGATGCCAAGGTAATTCTGCGCGAAATCGGGCTTTCGGTAGGCGACGAAGTACGTATCGCATTGTGCGAAGTGAACCGCAATCACACCCTGCTATATACCGAGCAATTATTGCCGGTCATACCACTGGCACGGGTTCGTAATTTCGAAGAAGCGCTCGAACTGGCCAAGGAAACAGAGCAGGGCATGGGCCACACGGCCAGTCTCCATAGTCGTTACGTAGATCGCATGAGCCGGATGGCTAAATACCTGGACACGGCGATTTTCGTCAAGAATGGCCCCCATTATGCCGGCTTGGGCGAAGGCGGTGAAGGACCAACTTCGTTTACCATTGCGCATCCTACCGGAGAAGGACTTACTCATGCACGGCATTTCGCACGCTTGCGCCGTTGCACTTTAGTAGATGCTTTCCGGATTGTTTAAGCATGTCGTCACGGCTGCGCGCAAAAGATCTAATCATCAAGCGAGCCAGGGAAGCGGGCCTGACCTCTGATAGTGGACAAGCTCTCCATCTTCTGCTGAAGCAACCCGCTGATACGGTGATTGTAAATGGTTCGGAATGTGAACCGTTAGGACGAGCCAAGCGCGAACTGTTAGCTAATTATCCCCAGAAAATAGTGCATGGTTTACGCTTGGCCATGGAGGCAACTGGCGCGCGCACTGGCATCGTGGCGATCGATGAGGATTGTGATGATACGGCACGCCAGATCTTGGCCGCCATCGGCCAGGATGGCTACCTCCGTTTCTTGGTCAAGCTTTTTCGGGTACCACGCCGTTATCCATCAGGAGATGAACTACCACTGGTGCATGCCATCACTGGACGGGTCATTCCCTCGGGCGGTACGGCAAAGGAAGTAAGCGTACTGTTGCTTGATGCCCACTGCCTTTGGTCCCTGCATGAAGCGATAACTGGACGATCAGTAACCCATCAGCTAGTCACCGTGCTAGGTGAAGTTCATCGTCCGTTCACTGCCTGGGTCCCACGTGGAATCATGATCTCGGCACTGGTCGCCGCAGCCGGTGGACCTAAAAAGCCAGAGCCGCCTGCTCTTATCGTAGGCAGTGTCCTGCGCGGTAAATCAGTGTTGCCAAGCGCCGCGCTCCCAGCAACCAGTAGCCTGCTGCTCGTATTGCCGGCCAAACATCGCTTAGTCCAGCAGCATGCGACCACCTTCGAAGTTAATCGAAAACGTATCCTGGCTGCCTGCGAGGGTTGCGAGCAGTGTACTTGCTTGTGCCCGCAATACTTGATGGGCCAGTGCATCACGCCGCATCGCAGCATGCGTGCCATAGCCCTCGGTCTAACTGATCTGGCGACCGAAATAGCTGGAGCTGCTCTCTGTTCTGGCTGCGGGTTATGCAGTGCCGTCGCCTGCCCGGTCCAGCTGGATCCAGCCCAGCTCATGTTCGCGGTCGGTCAGCAATTGTTACAGGCGGGATATCGGCCAGCACTCATTACAACCGCTGTCAAAGCGGAATGGCCAGCTCGTCAAGTAATGCTTTCGCGCCTTTTACAGCGCCTGGATTTGTTGCGTTATGAGATAAATCCGCCATTGATCGGCAGCTTGACGAGTGATCGGGTGGTTCTTACTCTCGAAACAACCCCCAGGCTAAAAGCTACACCAGTTATCAGAGATGGGCATCGGGTCAAGGCTGGCCAACGTATTGCCGACGTACCGCTTGACAGTGCAGGCGTCCCCCTTAACGCCAGTTTGACCGGTACGGTACGACTACTGGCAGCTGGTTTGGAGATCCGAGCCTCATGAAGCGCGTCAATCAACACGACCAAAAAAGCGAAGCAACAGCAGAGCCAGCGCTAGCTCTCATCGAGTGCGCTTCTATTGCCTTGGGCTTCGGGGTAGCTGATGCCATAGTAAAAAAAGCACCAGTAAGGCTATTGCGCGCCCAGACCTGTAGCCCGGGCAAATTCCTGGTTCTTTACGCTGGAGACGTAGCAAGCGTCGCAGAGGCGCATGCGGCAGGAATTGACGCAGCTGGCGCTGCATTGATCGATGAGGTGTTCTTGCCCGGAGCTCACCCTGACCTCCTGCGCTCCCTGCAAGGCCAAACTGCTGTCAGCACGCTGGATTCCTATGGCATTATCGAAACTTTTTCGCTGGCAACCGCCATTTTGGCAGCTGACATAGCAGTCAAGGCTACCCCGGTAATTATTCTGGAGCTCAGAATCCCCGTCGGGACGGGTGGCAAATCCTTCGTATCACTTACCGGTACTTTGGAAGATCTACAAGTATCATTGGAGCAAGCGCTGGAGCGAATCCGCCCCAGTGGAATGCTGTGCCAGCACCTGATCATTCCCAATCCACATGAAGATCTGCAGTCC
>JACQUT010000069.1 GCA_016267585.1 Cyanobacteria bacterium NC_groundwater_1444_Ag_S-0.65um_54_12 | reverse complement strand
GGCGCGATATTCGTCGGGGTCCTCGGGGTCGGCGCCCTCTTTGCGCTGCGCATCGAGCGCGGCGTGCTTGGCCTCGAAGCCGAGGTGGGCGGCGGTGTCGTTGTTCTTCTTGAGGAGATCGTCAATTTTCATAAGCTAGCGCTCTTCGATCTCGAAACCCAGATCTGCGATCATCTGATGATCGGTCGATACTTCCTGACCGGGCGTGGTCAGATAGCCTCCGACAAACAGAGAGTTTGCCGCGTAAAGCGCCAACGGTTGCAACGAGCGCAGAGTTTGCTCCCTTCCACCGGCCACCCGGATCTCCCGGTCCGGGCAAAACAGACGAAACAAAGCCAGTACTTTGAGCGCCTTGCTGGGCGAGACGCGTTCCTTCTCCGCCAGCGGGGTTCCAGCGATTGGTTCTAGAAAGTTAACAGGAATGGAATCGACGGCGAGTTCGCGTAAAGTGCTGGCCAGTTCCACCAGCTCCTCGTCCTGCTCGCCCATTCCCACAATGACGCCAGAGCAGGGCGATAGGCCACTGCGTGCAACTTCTTGCACGGTCTCCAGGCGCTGCTCGAAGGTATGAGTGGAAGTTATTTGCGGATAGCGTTCAGCACTGGTGTTGAGATTGTGATTGTAGCGATGCACCCCGGCAGCAGCGAGCCGCTCGGCTTGCTGCGCCGTCAAGAACCCCAAGCAAGCACAGATCTTGAGGGGGGTCGTGGCCCGGATTTCTTTGACTGCTTCAATCACTTGCTCCAGTTCAGGTTCAGTTGGGCCATGGCCGGAGGTAGCGATGCAATAAGTGCCTGCCTTACGTGCCAGCGCTTCCTGCGCACCGGCTAGCAAGGTTTCCTTGCCAATTAAAGAATATTTTTCAACGGGGGCTTCCGATACGCTCGATTGCGAGCAGTAGCCGCAATTCTCCGCACAAAGGCCGCTCTTGGCATTGATGAGCATGTTGAGCTTGACCTTCTTGCCAAAATGCTGTTCACGCACGAGAAATGCGGCATCCAGCAAGGCGAGCAGCTCGCTATCCGCAGCCTGTAAAATGGTCAATCCATCTTCTTTGGTCAGGAGCTCGCCTGACAACGTTCGCCTAGCTAGTGCAAACCATCTATCCCTGTCCATTATTATCCTTTCGCATATAGTTCTAGCCATTCCCATAGCGGGCTCATCTTGAGATATCCGTCAAAGACTGGAGCCAGGCCAGCAGCAGTCAGTGGTTGCGGTAGCCAAGATAATGGCCCGAGCACTGGTACCTTACCAAAACGCTCTATCATAGTTGGATTGCTGGGAATACTGACATCCGGCTTACCGCCGCTCGGTGGGCAGCCATTCAATAACACTGCAATGATCGAAAGATTGGCCTGCCGCGCGTAAGCCAGCGACAACAAGCAATGGTTGATAGTTCCCAGTCCTGGCCGTGCCACCAGTAAGAGTGGGAAACCCAAACATACCGCTAGCTCTCTTACCGTTTCGGTCGAAGTGAGCGGTACTGCCAAGCCACCAGCACCTTCTACCAGCAGGATGTCATATCTTTGATGCAGCGGCTCGCCAGCTCGCACCAGGTCAGCGAGCGTGAGGGTGATCCCAGAGGCAGCGGCAGCCAGTTGTGGGCAAAGCGGATCGGGAAAGGCCAGTGGCGCGATCGCCGCACATGCGTCAGTCACGCCTGACCACTGCCGAAGCAAACTGGCATCGCCTTCGGGATCGCAAGAAACCGCACCCGATTGGACTGGCTTCCAAACTCCGACAGCCAGGCCGGTCGCGCGCAAAGCCGCGGCTAGACCAGCGGTTACTACCGTTTTGCCGACACCGGTATCGGTCCCCGAAATAAATAGGCCACGCGGTCGCTGTCGTTCGTTAGTTTTCATAAGTTTTCATGTGCTAAGTCCATTCCCCGGCCCGGAAGCGGTTCGGATTCGGTCATCGGTCATCGGAAACGGGCTCGGTCACCTGACAGATGGCTTGATACAAGATGGCCAACATTTCGTCCAGTTCGGTCCGGGAGCTGGCCAAGGGCGGAAGGAAAGTAATGACATTGCCCAGCGGACGGATGAGCAGACCCAGCTCGCGTGCCCGCCTGCACACTTGCACGCCTATTCGCTCGCGCCCCTCATAGGGCTGGCGGCGCTCACGGTCGCGAACTAGCTCTATCCCGATCATCAAGCCCTTTTGTCGGACATCGCCTACCTGCGCCAGCTGTGCGAAAGCCGCCAGCTTTTGCGCCACGAATGCCACATTCCGCGCCATGACTGTCAATAGCTCGTGGGTCTCGAAGCGCTGCAAATTAGCCAATGCTACCGCGCACCCGAGGGGATTGCCGGTATAGGAATGCCCATGAAAAAAGGTCTTGTTTTCTTCATAGTCGGCATAGAAGGCCTCGTAGATGGCAGAGGTGGCAAGAGTCGCAGCCAGCGGTAGATAGCCACCGGTAATACCTTTAGCTAGCGTCATCAGATCAGGCGTAATTCCCTCGTGCTCACAGGCGAACATTTTTCCGGTTCGGCCAAAGCCAGTAGCTACCTCATCGGCAATTAACAGTACATCGTACTGACGAAGCAGTCTGACAATCTGCTCCAGACAGCCTGGCGGCATCACGATCATTCCGGCCGCCCCTTGCACTATGGGTTCCAAGATAAGAGCACAAAGTTCACTGGCACGTTCCCGCAACAGCGTCTCCAGCGCCACCAACACTTTGCCAGTAGCCGCAACGGCGCCACCTTGTCGGTAAGGATCGGGATAAGGAACCTGGTAAGTAGAAAAGAGCAGTGGCCTGAAGAGCTCATGATAAAGCGATAGCGCACCCACGCTCACCGCCCCCAACGTGTCGCCATGATAGGCGCTCTGCATGCATGCAAAGGAACGTTTTTTGGTGAAGCCGCGATTTTGCCAGTACTGAAAGGCCATTTTGATGGCGATTTCTACCGCTTCCGCACCGCTATCCGAATAAAATACCCTGGTAAGCCCAGGGGGCGCCAGGGATACCAGCTTTTCGGCCAGCAGAATAGCTGGCGCATGGGCCAAGCCAAATAGCGTAGAATGGGCGACTGCTTTGAGCTGTTCACAAATGGCTTGATCCAGCTCTGCTACACCATGTCCATGCACATTCAACCACATTGAAGAAATGCCATCATAATAAGTATTGCCATTTACATCGCTAAGTTTGGTTCCCCGTCCGCTAGCTATGATTATGGGGTCTGCGTCCTGGTATTCCTTCATCTGGGTAAAAGGATGCCAAAGGTACTTCTTGTTCTTGTCAGCCAGCTCTTGATAGGTATAGTCAGCCATCTACCGGTTCCTTCAACGGTCCTCGCTACGTCTCCCATGACTTGAGATGGTTTCTTAGCCCAGCCACCAGCATTGCCAGATCCTCGGGGGGATTCATTCCTAGCATCTCCTGATAGCGTCGTTCACAGAGTTGATAGTGTTCTAGCGCGCGATGCGGTTCTTCTGATTCCAGGAAGCGCAAGATAATTTCGCGATGGAACTCCTCGGCCAGTGGATCGATCTCCAGCGCACGCTGCACTACCTCCAGCGTTCCTGACGGCTCACTTTCACCCAGGAGAACAATCAGACGCCGACAAGCTCCCAGCGCACGATCGCGGAAGCGCTGGCGTAGAGCGATGACCCAATCGTTGTCGAATTCTGGCAAAAAATCACCGGCATAGAGTTCTAACGCCAAACGCAACTGCCGAATTTCCGCGGCTTCCCGACCGGGTGGCGTCGCGCGCAAAGCATTTTCAAAGGACCATACATCGAACCAGACGCGAGCCTGCCGGTTGAAAACGTATAGCCCCTCCGAACGCAATACATACCGCGAAGGTTGGCCTTTCTCCAGTTCGGGCTCCAGCGCCTTGCGCAGCCGCATGAGGTTCATGTGCAAAGAAGCTTCCGTGGTGGATTCCGAGGCATAAAGTGCTTCGAGTAGACGACTTTTCGTGGCCCCTTCGGGGTGGCAAAGCAAAAAGGCTAGTAACAGCTTGGCACGAGCACTCTGCCATTCTCGCTCGCCAATCTCACTGCCTTGACGGATAATTTTCATTCCACCGAAACAGCGTATGGTAAGCTCTGGGGTGATACGAGTCTGCGAAAAAGCTGCGGCAACTCCATAACCCTCTGATGCCGCCAGCTCTCGTGCTAGCTGTTCACGCCGTTCGGCGTCATCGAGCCGCTTTTCGGATCGCGCGACGGTACCCGACAGCCGTTCCACTTCATGTTGCAAGTACTTGTAGCCAGAATTACTGGCCAGCGACAACAAACTTTCGATCAGTGGTTGCGCCTCCGCATGCCGACCGGCGCTGACCAAGATTTTTGCCCGGACATGGGCAAATTCCGTGGTGTGGACCAGTGTCTCCGCTCCGCTTGCCAGTTCCATGGCTTCAGCAGACAGGCGCAAAGCCGTTTCGCTTTCCCCACTGATGGCGGCTAGATCAGCCCGATAATTCAGCGAGTAGGCAATTCCCAGGTGGTCACTGGCACGCCGTGCCAGCTGTTCGGCCGCTTCAAAGCAGCTAGCAGCTCTATCAAATTCGTTCTGCTTGACGTAAGCATAACCAAGGGTCCGGAGCGCATAGCCTTCCTCGCGAGCCAGCTTGAAACGCCGTACCATTTCCAGAGCTTGCTCTGCCGCGGCCTGTGCTTGGGCCACGCGCTCCAGATAAATTAGCACCAAGGCACGATTGATCGGAGTCATCCAGACCATCGGCACGTCCTGTTTCTGGCCGCAAGAGAGCGCCGCGTCATAATAGCCGAGGGCTTGCCTGAATTCACCTAGCTTGGTGTAGCAGACGCCCAGATTATGAGCTGCTCTGGCTTCGACATAAGGAGCGTTCATGCGGCGAGCTAGACGGAGCGAAGCTTCAAAATGCTCTGCTGCGCACTTGGCATGCCCTGCCAGGAGTTCCAGTCCACCTTCCAGGTTCAGCATATCGGCTTGCCAGCGATCGTTGCTGGCGAGCGTCGGTTTCACCTTGGCCAGATTATCCCGCGCCGAATCAACCCGGCCACAACTGGCAAAGGCCTGTGCCTGGCGCAAATAAGAGAGTGCCTTGCCATATTCATGGCCGGTAGCGGTAAATCCAGCCAGGGCTTTTTCGAAGCGTTCCTGGGCTCGTTCAAAGTCGCCCCAGCGCCGGTGAATCTCACCTTCGGCCAACCATAGTTCCGGTTGCTTACCTGCTGTTCCTACTGCATCGATAACATGAGCAAGTGCCTCCAGACGCCCCGCCTGTAGCCATTCTTCAGCGATGTCTACTATGCGTTTCGCTGCTCGGTCGGCTTCCTCGGCTTCGATCCAGCAGCGAATAGCCGATAAGGCTTGTCCCTGACCCCAGAAATAATCGCCGATGCGGCGTTGCCAGACCAGGCGATCCGCGCGCGAAATATCGGGAAGACCGCGTCGGCGCAGCATGTTCCGTACCGGTTGGGGTAACTCGAAACGTTCCTCGCCCAATGGCAAGATCAGGCGATGACGCAGCAACCAATCACGCCGCTCGTCAGTGAACGGTATTCCCAAGGCTTCTTCGCAGAATTTGGCGTCAAAAGACTCGGCGATCGCTGCCAGCGCCAGAAAATGCTTGATCTCGGCTGGTTGGCCCTGCAACACTTGCTCATCGAGATAGGCATCTAGCATGCCCGGAGTCATGCCAAGGGCAGCTGGCCAACCGCCAGAACTTGCCAGGAGGGGAGACAATTGCTCGGCTAACAGATCTGGTCGCAGCTTTTTCAGCTCATTCAGATCGAAAGCCAGCTCGACTTCGCCCAGTACGCAAAGTTCACGTTTGACTTGCCAAGCTCTTAACTTAATCTCCGGAATAGTGCGTGATGCCAGAACCAAGCGGATCCGAGCTGGCAAGTACTTGATCAAGCGAACTATTAACTCGTTCAATGATGACGATTCTGCCAGGTGATAATCGTCAAGCACCAGCAAAATAGCACGATCGACTTGTTCATCTAGATCGGCAAGTAAAGTAGTCAAGGTAGCAAGGGCTCCCTGCCGTTCCCGGGACCGCTCGAGCAGGCCATGGGCTTCGCTATGAAAACCGGGCAGCACTGACTCGATGGTCGCCAACAGGTAAGCCAAAAAAGTATCGAGGTCCGCATCCTCGGAATCTAGCGAAAGCCAGGCAGCGTTGCGATCTTGCTGTCGGCACCAATCTGCCAGCAGGGTCGTCTTGCCGTAACCGGAGCCAGCAATCATCGCAACATGGGAACCCGCTTTGATTGCCGTGTTTAACATGCTAACTAAACGCTCGCGCCGAACTGCACCCTCCCAAACCGGCGGAATGGTCAGTTTTCGTCGCAGCAGAGTCATATGCATTGCAATAATTGCCGCTTTTCCACCGCAAACACCCCGCATTGTAGCATGGAGACTGGCAAGCCAGTGGCAACGGCCGGCGTAACTGCCGGGAATCGTCGACTCGTTATGCGTCCGTTAGGCTGCTGACTTATGATCGATTCGAATCGCTAAATCCGGGGAACACAAGGAGCGGAGCCCCCTTGAAGAATACGAGGATCCTCTCTCATGACTAGCCTGACCGTTGGCCAACCTCCAAGATTGCCGCAACAAGTCCTGATTGGCCTGTCTGCTTGTCTCGCTCTTACCGCCTGCCAATTTGGCGGGTTAGTTCCAACCAGTGAGCCGGTGTTTGAAGTCAATCCCCAGACGGGCGAAAAAGCTACCGAAAATAGCGCGACGGTCAAGGTGAATGATACCCGGAGCAACCCACCGACCATTTCGATCGCCACGACCGATCCGGTAAAGGTCATACATGACGGCGGTATTGTTTTTGTCACCAAAAAGGGCCTGCTCAAGGATCGCGGCGACGGTTACCAGTTGATAAGCAACAATAGTAATGCTTATCGAACAATGGCGCTTTTCAGTAACTTGCTGGTATTGAGCGAGGCACCGCTACCTGACGGCACCTGGACTTATGGTTTGCTGGAGGATCCCACCCACTATCGCAGCATAGTCTCGCGTACCCGCAACCGCGCTACCGCCACCGGCTCACTGGATGTGCCGGATGCGGATATCATGCGCCATCATCGTATCTCCGCGGAAGCCACGCGGAGCACGCCGGCTGATGCCCCACCTGGCACGTTGGCAAGACGCATGGAATTAGAGATCATTGCCGATCCTGCTCCCATACGTGGCACGGTGACCATCGATCGCGTGTATTTCCCGGAGGTGCCGGGAGGCAGGGAGCGTGAATGGCGAACGATTCAAACGAGCAAAGATCTCCGTTTCGATCTTCCTGCTGTTCCCGCGCTTAGCGGACAGCCGTTCGTTATTCGCAAAATTCTCACCGGCTACTTGCCACAAGTCCAAGGGGATGACCTAGCATTGGTAGAAGATGAACAGCAACTTTGGCCAGATGGCATGGTATTGCAGCAAGTTACCTCCAAGGAGGCTACCCTCAAGGCGTTCACGCAACGCGGCACGATCATCCTGCCCGACGCTGCCCGCACGCCAGTCAACTTTGAACGCCGGTTCGACATTGCGGCCGATACGGCGACGCAAATAATCAGGACGCTAGCGGGAATCGCAATCGAATTTCGCTACGGTCCGGGTCATGTATTCCGGAATGGGGAAATCCGGACCGCCGGCGGCACCGAGCTAGCTACGCTCAAAGCAGCCAGCGCAAATGCCGTATTGCTCACTTACTCCAACGGCGCCACTGAATCGGTAAACATCGAATAACACCCCGAAAACTTACCAGGTTCCATCCTTGGTGGGTATAAGTCAAACATGACCGTCGAGATCGAGAAAATAGTGATAGAGAGAAAAGACGGCCAATTATTTTGCGGTATTCTTTTCTACTCGACCGATAAAACCGCTCGCTACTTACCATGGTCAGTCGATCTAGAGAACCCTAAACAAGTAGTGCTGAAGCTCTTTCCGCCCGATACTAATTCCAACCTCGAGATTATTCGTAATAACTATGAGGTCATGGCGGATGCCATCGTCGAACGGGTGATGAAGAACCGATCGAGTAATGCCTGATCGGTTGAAGGTAACTGCTCACCAGGAGATGATTTCTGGCTTTCGTCCAGTCGATGCGCAAAGCACACCCTGGAGAATATAGTTATTATATAAATGGAAAGAGGCGCTAATGATGGGGTGGATCAACAAAATTATTGTTGTTTGGCTGATGTTGCTGGAGCCAGCTTCAGCCATCACACCGCTGGAGTTAGTTGAACAAATTCAACAACACCAGGGCAAAGTTAGCTTCGCAGGCCGTCGCGTACAGCTCCTTACCCGCCAAACTCTCAGCTTGAGAGCTACCATGCAAGTAGCCTATCAAGATGACCAGAATTATCGCGTGGTAATCCTGGACCCGGGCAAACTAGCAAACGTCAACCTTTGGCTCAAGGAAAACCGGGCCAATATTTACTTCCCTGCCGAAAACTTGTTATTCAGTAACGACAATCCTTCCGGAGCTACCGAATTTACGGCAACCATCCTGGGACAAATCACTACCAATCCCGATTTGCTCTACCGCAACTATGACCTCCAGGTGTATTCCGAGGAAACTAGCAAAGCCTCGAGCCTGGTAACTCAGGCCGCGGGACGCGATTGCTACATATTGAACGTAACTCCCAAAAGCGGTTATCTGGTACCAGGTCATCGCTACTGGATAGCAAAAGATAATTTCCAGATCCTGCGCGAAGAACGTACCTGGGGAGCTGATCTGCCGCCTTATTTTCAAAGCTTCTATGACGAGTTCGTTCCAACGCGGGAACTCGACCTGGCAGTGCGAGTAGTACCCGATGTCAATGTTGTCGAGTTAAAGGCAAACTCACGAGACAACAGCTTCGTTACTTATCGGACGGTGCCGGAAGCTGAAAAGGTGCTGGGTGCCAGTCTCTGGCAACCGACTTTCCTCCCGGCAGGCTTTGCGCTTCATGGAATCCAGCTACCCATACTCTATGGCAGCCGCATGACGTTGCTCAGCTATACGGATGGTGTAAATTGGCTGTACGTGCAATATCGTGCCAAGCCTAATTTGTGGGTCACGCTCTTGGCGGGAGCTTTTGCGCTAAAACTCGTCGCAAAATTTCAAGAGATCAGTTTCCAGGCTCCTTATAACTACTACGGTGCAGAAAAAGGCGAGGTGATCGTCTTTTCCTATGGTGATCTCTATCCCGAAGAGCTACAAAGGGTGGGTGAATCATTACAGTTGCCGGCATCCCAGCGCTAAGTAAATGCCATATGCTTCGTTGGCGTTGGCTAGTAATATCGGCTGCTTTGCATGTGCTATTTTTTTTTGCGACGGTTCATGGCCCAGATTTTTTGCGGGCACGTGTCGCTTCCCGATCAAAGGTACCGGCGCCCGCTCCGGATGCCATCATCAGACTGGTAGCGCTGCAGACGGCAAAGGCTGCTGTGCCATCCCGCGAAGCTGACTCTGACATTCAATATCCGGACAAAGCGCGAACACTGCCTTCGCCTACCCCAAGGCCCTTGCCACTACCTACTCCCGTTCCACGTGCCCAAACTTTGCACCAGCTCCCCAGCCCACCACCCGCGCCGGTT
>JACQUT010000012.1 GCA_016267585.1 Cyanobacteria bacterium NC_groundwater_1444_Ag_S-0.65um_54_12 | reverse complement strand
GGCCATGGCGGCATCATGGATGCTCATACGATCGCCTGCAGGTTGATGAATGGTGACGCCGCCTTCACTGCCTTCAAGCAACCGGTTTTTGATGCGCACATTGGCGAAAGTACCGCGAACCATGACTTCATGGTTGCCGCGCCTGGCCCCGTAACTGTTGAAATCTTCTTCCAGAACTCCGCATTTCGAAAGATAATTGCCGGCAGGTGTGGCAGGCCTGATGGCACCGGCTGGGCTGATGTGATCGGTCGTAAGGGAATCGCCAAACCATGCCAGCATTCTCGCACCTCTGATCTCTTGGGGCGGCGAGGGATCCCAGGCAAAATCCACGAAATAGGGAGGTTCCTGAATATAGGTGGCTGCGGGATCCCAATCATAGAGCTTGCCGGATGGGTTGGCTATTTCCAGCCAAAGGGGAGGTTGCCCGGTTGCATCACCATATAGCTTCCGGTAGACTGCCGGCTCCATGGCTTGTTCAAGCAACTGGCGTATTTCGACCGGGGTCGGCCAGATATCACGCAGAAAAATTTCTTCTCCCGCCTTCCCTTTACCTAGAGGCTCACGATCGAAATCGCTAGCTATTCGTCCAGCCAGCGCAAATGCCACGACCAAGGGTGGACTCATCAGGAAATTCGCCTTGAGGCTCTGATGGATGCGAGCCTCGAAGTTGCGGTTGCCAGAAAGTACGGCAACGCCTATCAGGTCATGCTCAGCGAGTAATGCTTCCAGACAAGGATCTAGCGGACCAGAATTACCAATGCAGGTAGTGCAGCCGTAGCCCACGGTATGGAAACCGAGTTGGTCTAGATAGTCCTGCAAACCGGTGCGGCGCAGATATTCGGTTACCACTCGCGAACCAGGCGCCAACGAGGTTTTGACGGTAGGGTGCACTGACAAACCATGCATTACCGCTTTCTTGGCCAGGAGGCCGGCTCCCAACATCACGCTGGGATTGGAAGTGTTAGTGCAAGAAGTGATCGCGGCGATCAGAACGTCACCATGCCCTACCGCGAGGTGTTGCCCCGTCAATTCAGCTGCCGCCACTGCCAGCCGATCTGGCGTGGGACGATTATCGATCATTTCTCGTTCAGTAAGTACGGCAGTATTCTGCGGGCTACTCAGAGGATGCGTGCCAGACGGAACACTTTCTGAAGACTGCGCACCACCACCCAGAACTACTTCGGCAGACCGCGCTGGTTTCATGTCATGCAAAGCGAAGCGCTTGGCTAACGTTTCGCCAGATTTTCCATACCCCGCCGGCGGCGCCGCTGTCAATAATGCAGCAAAGCGTGTCTTGAGCTCACGAAGTGCGATTCGATCTTGTGGTCGCTTCGGTCCCGCTACACTGGGCTCGATGTCCGCGAGCTCGAGTTCCCATACTTCACTGTAATCAATAGCACCCGCCCGCGGGATACCAAACATTCCCTGGGCGCGATAATAATTTTTCAAAGCTTCGACTGCTTCTGCAAAGCGACCAGTTCCCAGCAGATAGGAGCAAGTCTCTTCATCTGGTGGGAAGAACCCCAGCGTAGCGCCATATTCTGGCGCCATATTGGCAACGGTAGAACGTTCTGCCGTTGTCAGCGCAGCAGCCCCTTCCCCGTAATACTCGACAAACTTGCCCACCACCTTGGCTCGCCGCAGTAACTCGGTGATCGCCAGTACGAGATCGGTGGCGGTAGCACCTGGCGGGAGTGCGCCTTTCAGGTGTACCCCTACTACGTCTGGCATCAGGAAATAAATAGGCTGGCCCA
The DNA here is from genome assembly GCA_016267585.1 of Cyanobacteria bacterium NC_groundwater_1444_Ag_S-0.65um_54_12. Classification (GTDB taxonomy): domain Bacteria; phylum Cyanobacteriota; class Sericytochromatia; order S15B-MN24; family VGJW01; genus JACQUT01. The sequence goes on along the minus strand of JACQUT010000012.1, from coordinate 1,418 downwards.
GCATGGCTGCCTCGGCTTCAATGCCGCCTACTCCCCAACCCACGATACCCAGGCCATTGATCATTGTAGTATGCGAATCAGTACCCACCAAAGTATCGGGGTAATAGCTACCAGCTCGCTCGATCACGCCTTTAGCCAGGTACTCGAGGTTGACCTGATGGCAAATTCCGATTCCCGGCGGGATGATCCTGAAGTTATCAAAGGCCTGTCCTCCCCATTTCAGGAACTGATAACGAGCCGAGTTCCGCTGAAATTCTTTTTCTAGGTTGCGCGACAGGGCATCCGATCGCCCGTAATAATCTACCTGTACCGAATGATCTATTACTAAATCTACCGGAACCATTGGCTCGATTTTTTGGGGATCTCGGCCCAGTCGAGCCGCTGCTGAACGCATGGCTGCTAAATCGACCAGGAGAGGTACGCCGGTAAAATCTTGTAGCAATACCCGCGCCACCACGAAAGGTACTTCGGCATTACGCGTTCCTTTGGGCTCCCAGGCTGCGAGTCGCCGCACATCTTCGGCGCGCACGCGTTTCCCGTCGAGGTTGCGCAACAACGATTCCAGAATGACGCGTAAGCAAATCGGCAAACGCGAGATATGTCCAAACCCGGCCTGTTCCAGAAAAGCTAGCGAGTAGAATTTGGCTATTCGGCCGCTGGTTGGCTCGAAACTTTGGAGTGCTGCCGAGAATTCTTCCATTGCTTCTCACTATCTCACTATCTCACTGGCTGCCACATCAGCGCCGGTAGCCAGGTACTCGCGAACGTTAGTAATGATGGCTGGCAAAACAAACTTGTGAACATGAGTCACCAGCCAGGCCGGAATAAAATTAAAGCCGGGATCCATGACTGCCTCAAATTCCAAGAGCGTTCGGTTGTTTCCCAGATTTTGCAGTTGCAGTCTCCCATCGTAACGCTTGATAGTTCCCTCTTGGCACACCCAATCGAAGGAAAATTGCTCCGGGTGCAGGCGAGTTTCGTTGAGTGTCCAGCGACTCGGTAAAGGCCAAGGGAAATTGAGCAAAAAATAGCCCCATACGGTGTCACCATTGCGCTTACGTACCTCTGACCTGCCAATCCCCGGATAGAGCCGCGGATAGTTTGCAAAATCCGTCACGAGTGCCCAAACGCGCTCAATTGAGGCAACAATTACCCCAGAAGTGGTAACACGACAATAGCTTTCCGTGGAATCCTTCACCCACGTCAAGATCTCCCCGTTCGAAAGCCTTTGCATGTCATGAGGGGAATAGAGCACTGCCAGTAGTGCAACGATAGGTAGTAACACCTGCATATCTTAACAGAATGCCTCCGATTTTATTAACAACCTAGTGACAATTGTCATGAACAGTTTGTCGCTGCTCGCTGAAGGCCAACGGTCCAGAAATCATGCCCGCTGTCAAACCTTGTTAATACCAGGC
>JACQUT010000071.1 GCA_016267585.1 Cyanobacteria bacterium NC_groundwater_1444_Ag_S-0.65um_54_12 | reverse complement strand
GTGGCGCGCGTGGTCCTGGGTAATGCCTTGGCCGCTTCTAGACGCTACGAGGAAGCAATCGCGCATTTGCGAGAAGGTATAACCGTGCTAGAAGGCATAGGGGCGCTAGAGGTCCAGCCAGAAGCTCAGCAAATTCTAGGTCGCATACTGCTGGAGTGTGGAATGAGCGAAGAAGGTCGCTATCATCTGGAACGCGGCCTGGCTTTGGCGCAGCAGGTGGGCGATCGCCTCCAGAAGGCCATCATCCTGCGTCATACAGCACGTTTGCTGGCAGATAACGGTCAGCTGAACGAGGCTTTCAGCACCCTGGACCAAGCAATGGCTCTGTCTAGTGAGCTGGGTGGCAAATTGGAGACAGCGCGAGCAACCATGCTAGCTGCCGAGCTGCGACAACGCAGCGGTGATTGGCAGACGGCTGAGCGGTTGGCCAACCAGGCCTTAGCCATGTTCAACCAGCTAGGGGCACGCATAGATCAGCAGTATGCTGCCGACTGGCTAGCCATGCGAGCCGGATGACAAGGGGCTCATGATGTCACCTTTGCTGGTTCCAGAGCGGATTCTGCCGCAAGAACATGGCGCTGCTCTGCGCTACTCGGTGAATATCCGCGCTGCTATACCGTCACTAACTATCCCTACTGCGACCGCTAGCATGTGAATGCCTTGCCCTTTGGCCTTAATTAGCCTAGGATGCCAGATGTGGATACGGTACCACCTGTCTTGCAAGCTGCGGTTCAACAAGCATCACTGCCGAGTTCGGTGAGCAGCCGTTCAGTTCAGCTTTCTTTCTTGCCCCCGCACCAGCCGCAAATCGCCATGTGGCTCTCGATCGCAGTGAATGGTGCCGGACAATTCTACAATGGCGAATGGAACAAAGGCTGGTTGATGCTGGCGCCTTGGGGATTATATCCGCTCGCCTGGGGAGGGGATGCGCTACTGCAGACCGGTTATTTTCGTACTGGCGTGTTCTTGCTGGGGTTGGGCGTGAAAGTATACTCCGCTTGGGATGCTTATCAGGTCGCCGCGTCCAGCGAACAACATGACTAGTGGTACGAGAGTAGTAAGGTGTCGCCAGTTACCAACGAGGTAAACCAAACATGCAAAGGTTATGCTTGAGCCAGCGCCTTGACAGGTTGCTGAAAAACTTCAATAAGCACTTAGTTGCCATAGTCCTGTCAGGTGTAAGCTGTGGTGTGGTATTCGCCTCATTTGCTAACATGCCAGCAATGGCCGATAGCCTTTGGGGCTACTCTGGGCTCGCTCTGGTTCCCAGCGGTGAGGTGCTAAAGCCTGGTGATTACTCGACTGGTGCTCATTTGACCTTCTTTTCGACAGACACCATGTTTCCCTTGTACCTGTCAGCGGGTGTCCTGGACGGTTTAGAGGTTGGCCTGACCTATCCAGGACGCCTGGGTGGTGCCACGAACATCGCTGGCAACTTGTCCTGGCAGCTCGTTCGAGCTACCCGTGAAAATCCCACTCGCGTGGCGGTCGGCATCACCAACATTGGCATGCCATTGGTGACTTTAGGCCCGGAAATAGGTGATAGCTTTGTTTCGCCTAATAACTTGTTCATGGTGCTATCCCGAGATTTCAGCGCACCGGTAGCTGGGGCATGGCGTACCTTGGCCACCGGTTACCTGGGATTTACGGGAGCTGCCATAGAGCCACCTTTCCTCAACCTGGCATCGCGAGTCATGCTGGGCCTTGACATTCCCTTTCGCGATTACGGCAGTCTATACGGCGAGTATCTAGGTCCTTCCGTGCGTTCTGGCCAGTTCTTCAATCTAGGATTACGTTACCAACCGCTAGCCAGTCTCGATCTCAATATAGCTAGCTTGGGGCAGCCGGGTCAAAGTTACCTGGATCGAGCCTACGTTGTCGGTGTAACTTGGCATGGCCACTGGGTGCCTTTGCTAAAGGCTTCGGAGCAGCTAGCAGCGCAATTAGCTGTCATCTTGCCAGCGTCAAACAGCTCTTCGCCTGGCACAACAGTGGTGGAAAACGTGAATTCATCAACTCGGCCGCATCCCGGCACCAAGCCAGACGCTCCGGTAAATTCGACGGCGGCAGCCGCGACGAAACTGCCTCCACCACCTCAGACCACACCGCCTTCAGCACCGTCGGGCACGGTTTATGGCCGGGTGCTCAGTTCCGAAGGCTTGCCGTTAGCCAACGTACAGGTTGGTCTAGTAGAACTGACACGCTGGAGCAATGTCACTGCTTTGGGTGCTTATTTCCTGGCCTTCGTTCCTAAGGGTAACTACACGCTGGCGGTTCAGGGAACGCAAGGTAAATTGCTCGCTTCCCGCTCGATCGAAGTACCTGGCGATGGTCCGTTCCAGGCAGATCTGCAAGTTGCTGTCTCGCCAGCAGCCGAACGCTTCTAGCCTTGTTTTGAATGGGACACCGCCGACCTGTTTCGTTGCCGGTACGAGCTTTGGCGGCTAGCGCTTATCTAGCGCCAATTGCGATCTTGCTCTTGCTACTGCCTGCTTATCGTCAAATTCGGTTGATCCGTTTACATAGTTTGGTTTCGGTCTTGTTGACGGTTGGCATGCTAGTGATTGTACTGCTATTGGGCTCGCTGCATGGGCTACCTTTTGAATTTCTGATACTGGCGGGAATTTTACTTTCTGGAGCCATCTTGATTTTTTCGGGCTGTGCCATTTGGGGAGCTGCTAGTGCCTATCAGGGTCGCAGCCCTGGCATTCCTTTGTTGACGCTGCTGGCTCGCAGGTGGGAGCGGTTGCTCCGTCCGAAGGGAGAGACAAGGTAAAGGTATGCGCCACCGGTTTTATTACGGGATCTTGGTCGGCATCATGGCAAGCGGTTGCCAGGCACCGGCGATTCCTTACGTGACAATCAAAGGAAACATTTATGGTTTGCCAGCCCCGTCAGCCATTCCCATCACGGAAGCCAAGATCGATATCTTGTCGCTTGACGGCACCTTGGGCAAGGGCGGTGCTGGTAGAGTAAATGATGTTACCGGAACGAGCGCTCAATTCTCGTTGCAATTAGCTGCCGCGACCTTGCCAACAAAACCTACGCTCTTCAAGGTTTCATTGCGAAATCCCGAACCGCCGCCACGCGATGGGCCTTTACTGGTGGCTATTTTGGTACTGAGCCGTCCTGCAGGCTCTGGTCCAGAGCTAGGGACATTCGTGGCAGATTTAGATGCTACCAGCAGTGTTGCGGCGCTAGGTATCGAGTATCGGTTCAGCTTGTGGCCAGAACTGGCCGCTTCCGGCATCGATCCGGTAAGCATCGCCAATTATTTGGACCGTAAATCCACCCTGGCTTTCTCGTATGCCCAGGCGTATGCGACCTTCATCGGCAAAGGCAGTAACCAGGCACCGGCCCAGAATCAACAGATCGCACAGCAAGCCAGCGAGGAGCTACCTGCCGATCTGGCAAAAGTTCCGGTGGCAAATTGAGGGCCAGCGGGTATTAGATAACTAGTTCTGGGAGCGCTGGCGTATCGCCCGCCCTTCTTGCCAGGAGGAGAGTGATGGTACGGTATTGGCTGGTAGCCCTGGGAGCGCAGGCATCTCGCCTGCCCTTTGTTGTGCTGGTGACCCTGTTGCTGCTAATCACCAGTTGCTGGCGTCCCTTGCCGGTTATTGCGCCAGGACGTTCCTCGACCGGTGCCTGGCACCTGGCAGGACAGGTACGCTGGGCGGAATCTGTCAAGAAAACTACCCTGGCCACGACCGCCGAGATAGCC
>JACQUT010000067.1 GCA_016267585.1 Cyanobacteria bacterium NC_groundwater_1444_Ag_S-0.65um_54_12 | reverse complement strand
CTGATTCCACTAATGCCGAGCGTGAAGGCATGACTCCTTCCGAAGCAAAAGTAGGCGTGGGCCTCGATGTGACTTTTCACAAGGCGAATGGTCGCATTATTGTTTCTACTTTCTCGAGTAACATTCAACGTATTCAACAAATTATCCAGATTGCCTCGCAACATGGACGCAAAGTCGCACTGGTTGGACGGAGTATTCAACAAGTAGCAGAACAGGCCCACAAAATGGGTTTTTTAACTTATCAACCGGGCATAGTCCTGCGTATTGAAGAGCTCAAGCAATTACCCCCGCAAGAAATCTGCATAATAACTACCGGAAGCCAGGGTGAGCCGATGAGTGGCCTGAGCCGGCTAGCACACGGTGATCATAAGCATATTGATATCATGGCCGGTGATACTGTTATTTTTTCCGCGGTTCCGATACCTGGTAATGAAAGACTCGTTCATCGCACCATCAACCGGCTTTTTACCCGGGGGGCAGAAGTGATTTATGAAGGCGAACGCTCCCCGGCAATGGCAACCGCCACCCAGCATGTTTCCGGGCATGCCAGCCAGGAAGAGCTCAAGATCATGCTGGCGCTTACCCGTCCACGTTATTTCGTGCCGGTTCATGGGGAAGCCAAGCACCTGGTACACCATGCCGAATTGGCAGTTGCCGTGGGCGTCAATCCTGAACACGTTTTCATAATGAATAACGGTGAGGTACTCGAGCTAGCGCCACACGCGGTGCGTTTTGCTGAACCGGTGCCATCCCAGGCGGTGTTGGTAGATGGGAAGCTTTTGCGTGACATCGGTGCTAGCATGCTAAAAGATCGCAAGCAATTGGCAATGGATGGCATAGTGGCTGCCGTTGCAACCATCGCTGCTGGAGGCGAATTGTTGACCGAGCCGGCGATCATGAGCCAAGGGTTCGTCCATAGCACGGAGTGGGATGCCCTACTAGAAGAAGCTAGATTGACTATAGCTTCCACCATAGCAGCTTGCAGCCTGCAGCAGGTACGAGATACGCCGCGTATCAAGCAGCAACTGCGCGAAGATCTGGCAAGAGTCTTCTACGAGCGTTCTGGGCGACGTCCGGTGATCATGGTGATGTTACAAACTATTGGCGAATAGTTACTGATCCGCAATCACGCCCGGCACTCGGTCACCGGTAGCGCGTTACTTCCCGCGCCATGGAATGTCCTCCCGAACGACATTCGTCAATTCGCAACTCGGTTATTACCCGCTCGCTTCCTCCGGCCAACACTGCCTGGTGAGCCTGCTTCAATACTTCAAGGATCTGTTCTAGCTCACCTTCCATGGTGGTGCCGAGTGCTCCGACTTCATAGCGCAGACCCTGCCGCTTTATGACTTCCACCGCTGCATCGATATAAGGCTTCATTTCCATTCCCGCCAAGGGGATTACACTTAATTCTGCCACGACCATCACTTCCCTCCCTTTTTTTTACCGCAAGGCATTCTAGCTCCCGGAAAGTACGTTATAGCAGCTACCTTCATGCCCAAAGATCGCTGGGCATTCTGCACTATCTGGCTCCAATAGCATTAACTTTCAAGCAAAGTACCGTTCTTTCGATCGGCGGTGTTCCAGAGGACCAATCCAGTGTTTGCTGCAGCAATTGCTCTACCAGTTGTTCTGCTGACAAGGCCATATAATCGCCCACCATATGGCGTAGACGTTCCCAGCCCAAGGTCTCACCCTGCCGGTTAACAGCGTTCCAGCCTTCAGACAACAGTACCAGTACATCACCGGAAGTCAACGGTACTTTCTCTTCGTGAATTAGCGGGACATCCCTGCTCCCTAGCGATACACCAGCAAGCTTGAGCAACTGACCATTCAGGATGGGCGGTGGCATTCCAGCACAAGCTATGGTCAGCGTTCTAGCCCGGATGTCACAAATGCCATAGCAAATCGCGATGCCGGTCTCGGCAACCGATCGGTAACGCTGTAGCAAAGCGTTGATTGCCTCCAGGACTTGTCGTGCCGAGGAGGCACCTGGAATCAAGCTACGAAAAAAAGCCAGTGTCATCGCAATAAGAAAAGCACCGGCCATGCCACGCGTGCCCACATCACCGATTAACAATCCCAGCCGTCCATCTTCTATTTCCATCACGTCGAAGAAATCTCCCCCGCCATCGGTAACCGGCAGGCTTTTGGCCGCTAGCTGTATTCCTCGCATTAACGGTAGTGAACGCGAAAGAAGAATGGATTGCACTTCGCGAGATAACTCCAGTTCGTGCGCTAAATTTTCTACTTCAGCCAGCTCGGTGAAAATCGCCAGTGCCGCCAACGCGCTTGCCAGCTCTTGGCAAAGCAAGAGCAAAAGGCTGCGTTGTTCAGCATTGCGCCAGAGGCTTTTTCGCTTGGCTGACAAAGCTACCACGCCCAGTACATTGCCACCGGATTGCAGCAAGATCCATTCCTGGTTATTGGCGTCAGGATGTTCAGCAAAGGTCACATGCGATATAAAATAAGCGGTCTGGGCCTTTTGCGACTCTGGTAATCCCAGTTCCGCTGGCAATGAGAGGTCGGACGATTGGTTGTCGGTCGGATCAGTAACCGCCGACCGAATCAACCGCTGCGCAGAGCGCAAGTAAACGGTGAACTCGCTGGTACCGGCGATCTCTTTTGCCAATTTGCAGAAAGCTTGGCAAAGTAAAGGAGCCGAATGTGTAGTGGTAGCTGCTTGCGCAAACTCGCGCAAAAGGCGCGAGGGCCGTAGCTTGGTTAGCGCCAGTCTATCTCTTATGATCTTGCGAAGCAGCTTGGTAAGCCAAATCAATGCAAGAGCTACTATCATCACTGCAAGCGCTTCGGAAAGCCAAGCAGGTGAAAGCTGACGAAAAATGCTAAGACTTTTCAACGTATCACCATTGCCACATAGCTCAGGTCGTCTCGCTGCTCGATATTGCCAGTATGCTTGCGTAACAAGTCCCGCAGACTCCAGGGAGCCTGGTCTTCCCGCAAATTCGCTCTTCTGGCAAAGAGCAATAAGCGCTCGATTCCTAGCGGCTGGCCAGCTGCATCCAATGCCATAGTTACGCCATCAGAGTACCAAAGCATGGCATCACCTCTCTTCAAAGTAATAGTGGTCTCCGCAAAACGTGCATCATTTCCCAAACCGAGCGGTACGCCATCGATGGCGATCGCCCAACCATTCAACAAAGGATGCGTTTGGCCAGCATTAGCAACAGTAAGTGTGCGATCCCGTCGATCGTAAACGCCATAAGATGCCATCACGCTGACACGCGCTGCTGGACGATAGAGGCAAATCAGGTTATTAACGATACTGAGAATTTCCGCTGGTGAGGGATTCCCCGCTGCCACAGCGCGAAAGAAAGAAAGCACAGCTGCAGTTAGCAAAGCAGCAGTTACTCCATTGCCATTGACTTCGCCTAGTAATACTCCCCAACGGTTAGCATCTATTGGCAATACATCATAGAAATCGCCTCCGATCTCGCGAGCTGACCAAATATATGCTTCTAAATCAATGCCATCGATTACCGGTAGCTCGCGCGGCAAAAGAATTGCCTGGATCTCGCATGCCAAATCGAGTTCATGCCGCAGGCGCTCATCTTCTGCCCGTCGGGCAAGCGAGCGAGCCATGATCAACCCCCGCGTCAAAACTCGCGCCAACGCCGTCAGAAAGTCTCGCTCTTGCCTACTATAACTGGCTCCAGTGTTCTTCGCACCTAGCACTATCAAACCGAGTGGCTCTAGTTCTGATAACTCACACTCTCCGGGATTCTGCTGCTGATTACTTTTAAGCAAGCTGGTCGGTTCTGTGCCGGTACTCGGTACTTCCCAACAAAAACTAGCGTCAAGGTAAATAAAAGCTTCCAGCGCAAAGGGAAACTTCAGCTGGGCCAGCCCATCAGGTGCGCTGAACGGATCTAACACCTCACCGCTCCTTGACCAATCCTTACGGAGAGCGCCAATGGGAGCGGTGGGCGGATGACTGCTGCAACCGGTAACTATTACCGGAGAAAATTCGCCTTGATTAGCTAGATAGACAACAGACTGCGCCGGCTTCATGCCTGCGCTCAGCTCTTGAGAAAAGAGCCGCACCAGTTGATCCGGATCGTAGATCTCGCGCGCCGCCTGCTCGAATTTGGCCAAGATCTGATCCGCCTCATAGGGACGGTATTGAAAGATCAGAGGCAGCCTACGCTCCAGCTTGCCACCAAGTAACACTGCTATTCCGATGATGACTATACTGATCATGACCTTGGCGACAGTTGGCGGTGAGCCATACCCTGACATGGCGAAAACTGCCAGAAAGAGCAAATAGCTGACCATTACCAGACAAGCCCAAAGCAAGTAATGCCAAAGGCGCTGCGCAAGATGACTGGTGAGCGGGCGTTGGGTATTGATTGGCCAGTACACCACCAACAAAAAAGGCATACTGACCAGCAGAATTGGTCCGAGCGAAAAAGTTGAACTTCCTTTTAGCCAGTTTACCAAAGCGAGGGCGATCGCCGTCAATAAACCGGCAGCTAGCAACCTGGCTAACCATCTTTGCAGGTGCGAGCTCGAGGTAGATTCAGGTTTGTTGCTACTTATCACCAAACCGCTGACCAGTATTCCCAGTGCTAGTAAACCGCT
>JACQUT010000084.1 GCA_016267585.1 Cyanobacteria bacterium NC_groundwater_1444_Ag_S-0.65um_54_12 | reverse complement strand
CGATCGTGTTCAATGCGGTTTTCTGCCTGAAAGGTTGCTAGCAATGCGTCTCCTGGCGATGTCATCTCCCGCGGACCGGCGACGTTCAATTTTCTATTTTGCGCATCGCTAATGAATGTCATCAGCTAAACCTCCCTTGCAATCAGCAATTCTCTCTAAAACTCTATGAGGGTTATTGCTGACGGACTTGCGTTTCTTAATGGAATGCAAAAAATTTCAAGCATTCTTGCTGCAAATTGTCAGTCAGGCTTAACCAGTCTTTTAGCGACGTTCCCTGGCCTGTTAAAATGAAACATGCATAAGCGTTTTGCTAACAAAGTGTTTCTGGTAACCGGGGGATCGCGAGGGATCGGGCGAGCGGTGGTGCTGCAGGCAGCCGCGGAAGGCGCTACAGTTATTGTCAACTATGCCCAAGATGATCTGGCAGCCGAAGCAGTAGTGCAAGCAGTCAGAGCGCAAGGTGGCGAGGCGGCAGCTATGCGGGCTAACGTTGCTGATGCTTTGGCGGTACGCAGCATGCTGGCGCAAATACTGGCAACTCATGAACATATCGATATGGTAGTGAACAGCCATGGTATAGTGCGTCGCGGTTCCCTGCAGGATATCACCGAAGAAATGTGGGAGGATGTCCTGGCCGTAAATCTCAAGGGGGTATTTTGGGTTTGTCAAGCGAGCGCAGCCATAATGCTCAGACAAAAGCAAGGAGCGATTGTCAATATTGCCAGTATGCGCGGCGTAGAGGGTTCTGCCAGCTCTCCGCACTATGCGGCAGCTAAAGGCGGTGTCATTGCTTTTACCAAATCGCTGGCTCGCGAGCTAGCACCTCATGTGCGAGCCAATTGCGTAGCTCCCGGCTATACCGAGACCAGAATGCAAGCTAGCCTTACACCGGAACAACGCCGGTCGATCGAGGAGACTACGCCTTTGCGGCGTCTTGGCACGCCAGAAGAAGTGGCGGCGGCGGTAATATTTCTGGCGAGCGACGATAGTGCTTTCATCACCGGTCAAACGTTGTTGGTGGATGGTGGACGAGTGATGCTATAAACCGTGTTTAGCAATAATATATAGCTTTTTACCAATTAAAAATGCTATTTGCTAGTAACTAACTAGTTACTGTAAAGTATAGTAGCTCAATCGAACTCTTCATGCCAATGGGGATCTAATGAATCGTCTCGTTGCCGTAGCAGGAATTATTGTAGCACTGATGCTAGTTGCCCTGGGGTATGTCATGTATGCCGAACACGGGTCTGAAACTGGCTGGAGCCTGGGCCCTGCGAATGCCGTTCCACCGACTCAGCCGGTGTTATTCTCACATAAAGTTCATGCTGGCGAGCGCAACATCTCTTGCCAATACTGTCATCAATTCGTGGCCAAAGCAGCCGCGGCTGGTATTCCGCCTTCTGAAACATGTGTGGGGTGCCATCGTCCGCTCGATACGGCAAAACTCCAGGACACTTCTCTGCCAGCCAAAGTAAAACTAGCAGAAATCGCCAAGTTCATGACTGGTCCGCCCGGTGCCGCTCAGCTCAAAGATCCGGAGCAACCATTCCCGTGGTTGCGCGTATATGACTTACCTGATCATGTACGATTCTCGCACCATGTTCATGTAAAGGCGCTGGCCAATGATAGCGATTCTGATACTACTTGCGTCTTTTGCCATGGCGCAATGAAACAAATGGAACAGGTACGACAGACAGTGGATCTCATCCGCATGGGCACGTGTTTGTCATGCCATCGCCAGCAAAAAGCAGCGACGGATTGTTATGCTTGCCATTATTAAGGAATCGCGATTTTCCCGGCGGCTGGCCGGGAAAAGGACACCGGGATAAATTTTTAAGGGTTCCAATGATGAATCGACGTGAATTTCTCAAGATCTCTGGCCTGGCTGGTAGTGGTTTTTTGCTAGGAGCCTGCGAAAGCCGTCACTCACGGCTCAAGAGTTATGTTGAACGCCCGGCCCACTTGGTGCCCGGTGAGCCTACCTATTTTGCTAGCGCTTGCGATCTTTGCCCTGCTGGCTGTGGTGTGATGGTTCGGGTGGTTGAAGGACGGGCCATCAAGCTGGAGGGCCTACCTGATCATCCGGTCAATCATGGTGGCCTCTGTCCGCTTGGCCAGGGTGGGGTGCAACACCAATACCATCCAGATCGTTTCCGCGGCCCCCGCTGGCGGGCCAATCGCGGTGCCGTGAGCGAGGAAACGAGCTGGGAACAAGCCATCAACAAGCTGGCAGACGGTTTGCAGCAAGCTCAGGGTGCTCTGGCGATTCTGGTGGGTAGTCAGGTGCGAGGGCATCGCTACGGTCTACTGGCCAAGCTGGCTCAGGCATTTGCTGCGCCAGCACCGCTGCTAGTGGATCATTTTGGCCTTGAGGCAGTTCGTGCCGCCAACGTAGTCGTTTTTGGCCGACCCGAAATTCCTACTTATGATTTGCCAAATACCCAGTTGCTAATGGTTTTTGGCGATGATCCCTTTACTACCGGAATGGCGCCTACCCACTATAGCTGGGGCTACGGGTTGTTTCGCAGAGGGCGCGAGACCATACGTGGTCAATTGGCTGTCATCAGTACCCGTTTTGGTGAAGCTGCCGCCATTGCTGATTTGTGGATTCCGGTAAAACCCGGCACGCATGGGGCGATCGCCCAAGCCTTACTTGGCCCGACAGTGACGGGCGGGATTTCCACTGCGCTAGCTGCGGCACTTACCGGTGCTCCCGAAGAGCGGATCAGGGCATTGGTCGAAAAGTTCAAGCAGATCCGCCCCGCTATCGCGTTAGGTGGTGGCGAGGTTCTGGGATATACCAATGCAGTAGCTACTTTGATAGCGGTAAATAGCCTCAATGTGGTAGCAGGTGTACTGGGCCGGCCGGGTGGAGTCTTGCCAGCAGCAGCACCGCCGCTAACTGACATGGTACCGCCACCGCCAGCCAGCTATCGCGAGCTGGTCGCGTTGCTAGAGCGGATGCATGCCGGCAAAGTGAAAGCCTTGCTGCTGGTCGGAAGTGATCCTTTCATGGCGTTCCCCGCCGCGGCAAAGCTGGAGGAAGCCCTGGCACGGGTGCCTTTTATCGCTTCCTTCGCCACGCTGCCAGACGATGGCGCGGCCTCGGCAGATGTCATATTGCCGGACAGTACCTTCCTGGAACGGTGGGGCGACAGTACCCCGCTCATCGGTACCGGTGCTAGCGTGGCAACTTTGATGCAGCCGGCAATCCTTCCTTTTTTCGCCAGCCGCGCCGCAGAAGACGTGATCTTGGAGGCAGCGCGGGGGGCCGGTCACGACCTGGGCTATGCCAATGCCGCTGCTTATTTCAAGCAGCAGTGGTCCACTCTGGCGCCTGATAAGCAGGTACCGGGGCATCAGAGCTCGTGGAAGCAAGTATTGCGGACTGGCGGCATCTTCCACCGGACACCCGGTAAATTGCCTGGTAGGCAGCAGCCGTCAACTTTGGCTGTTTCCGAGACACCGGCAGTTTCCCTGACGGCTCCCGGGCCAGCGATCTTTTCCGGAGATCCTGCCAACCGGCCTTTTCACCTCTTGCCGTTGCGATCGCTCAAATATCGTCAGGGACTGGCGGCGCACCTGCCATGGTTGCAGGAGCTAGCTGACCCGATGTCTGCGGCAGCTTGGGGTGGCTGGATCGAGATCAGCCCCCAGCTGGCTGACAAGCTCGGAGTAACACTCTACGATGAGGTGCGCGTCGAATCCGATCACGGAAGTCTAATGCTGGGCGTCGTACTCTATCCGGGTCTGCCAGAGAATGTAGTCGGCGTTCCGCTAGCCTATAGCCGTAAGCAAGGCACGCGCTATGATTCGGTCAATACCGATTATGTCTGGCCTGCTACCCAAAAGGCTGATCCCGGCCGTGGAGCGGATGTCAGAACATTGCTGGCTCCGGTAATAGAAGAGCGATCTGGCGGATGGGCCTGGGGTGCGACTCGGGTCAGTATCACGCCGACCGGTCGCAAAGCCAAGCTCACCATGGTATCCAAGCAAATTCCGCCGCAAGAATCACCGATATTACCGCACCGCATCAAGCAGGAGTTCAAAGTATGGCCGATTGGGTAAGCGATAAATCCCCCAAGGGGCAACATCGCTGGGGAATGGTCGTCGATCTCGATCGTTGCACGGGTTGTTCGGCATGTGTAGTGGCTTGCCATGCCGAGAACAATCTGGCGATCGCTGGTCCCACCGATACCGACGAGGGTCGTTCTTTCGATTGGATACGTATCGAACGCTACTGGGAAGGTGATTTTCCTGATACCAAGGCGCATTTTGTGCCGATCATGTGCCAGCACTGTGAAGCAGCGCCCTGTGAGCCAGTTTGTCCCGTTTACGCTACCTACCATACGCCGGAAGGGCTCAACTCCATGGTGTACGTGCGCTGCATCGGTACCCGCTTTTGTCAGAATAACGATCCCTACAATGTGCGGTTCTTTAACTGGTTCGAGCCAGCTTTGAATTTCGCGGATCCTTTGCCCAACCAGTTAAATCCCGATGTGACCGTTCGCTCGCGGGGCGTGATGGAAAAATGCTCATTTTGCGTGCAACGTATTCGCCGGGCCGAAGATGATGCTCGCCTGGCTGGTCGCAAGCTGGCGGACGGCGAATTCACCACCGCTTGCGCTCAATCCTGTTCGGCGCGCGCGCTGGTATTCGGTGATCTGACAGATTCGCAAAGCGAAGTGAGTCGCCTGGCGGAAAGCGCGCGGCGTTTTCGCTTGCTCGAATCGCTCGGCACGAATCCCGTCGTCTACTACCTGAAGGGTGGTCAAGCATGAAGCTTCATCCCCCCGAGCTTCCCGCCGACGAGCAGATCAATCGAGACGTCCTCATGCCGCTATTTACCATCAGCTGGCGCTGGTGGGTGATGTTGACGCTGGCAGCGCTCGGCTTCTTGCTGGGCCTGGCTGCGTGGTGCTACATGATGTCCACTGGCATGTGGGTGACAGGGATTCATCGGCCAGTGATGTGGGGCGTGCTGATCGCCAACTATGTCTTCTGGGTCGGCCTTTCCAACTCTGGTACGCTATTTTCGGCCATGCTGCGCTTGGCTGGTGCTACCTGGCGCCGCCCGATCACGCGTGCCGCTGAAGCCATGACGGTATTTGCTTTGCTGATGGCGGCACAGTTCCCGCTAATTCACCTGGGGCGGACATGGTTTTTTTACTACATGATTCCCTATGCAAATCAGCGCGGGCTTTGGTGGAATTATGCTTCGCCCCTGACGTGGGATCTCACGGCAATAATGAGCTACCTGACCGGGTCGCTGGTATACCTTTATTTGCCGGCGGTGCCGGATTTCGCTATCGTTCGCGATCATTGCCGTGGCTTGCGTCGCAAGCTATACGGAATACTCGCCTTGGGCTGGCGTGGCACCCGCCAGCAGTGGCACAGTCTCAATAGCTGCATCGTGATCCTGGCTATCTTGCTGCTGCCAGTTGCCGTGAGCATGCATACCATCGTGAGCTGGGATTTCGGCGTGAGTCTCACACCGGGCTGGCACACCTCGATCTTTGGCCCTTATTTCGTAGTCGGCGCCATTTATTCGGGGATAGCGCTCGTCATCACCTTGCTGGTGGTCATCCGCCGGGTTTGCAAGTTCGAGAAATATATTACCCCGTATCATTTCGACAAGCTTGCCAAAGTGCTGCTCGTCGCCGCCTTGGTCTGGTTCTACTTGTGGTTTGCTGACTATATCACGGCCTGGTATGGCAAATTACCGGAAGAAAAAGTCATAATGGACATAAAGAACGCCGGGCCCTACTTCTGGTTGCAGTTAACGATGATGCTGGGTAACACCATCGTCGCCATTCCCTTGCTTTGTTTCCGGAAGTTTCGCACTAATCTCTGGGCGTTATTCGCATTGACGATATTCATAAACATTGCCATGTGGATCGAACGTTTCCTGATAGTAGTACCATCGCTCGTGCAAAAGGGCCCATCTTACAGCTGGTCGATCTACCAGGCTACCTGGGTAGAGTGGCTACTGACCCTGTATCCTTTCGCTGGCTTCTGCATGTTCTACCTGTTGTTCGCCAAGTTAGCGCCCTTGATCGGGATCTGGGAAATACGCGAAGACAAGGTAGCTTATACAACCAAGAAGCTGGGTGTAGGCGAGTTCAGTGCGATAGCGCAGGTGGAGTGACGATGACGAGCAACGTGGTACTGGGAGTGTTCCCGGACGTAGCTGGGGCCGCGCAAGGCGTGCAAAGCTTGCTGGCAGCGAGCTTTCCGGCGCACAGTATCGATGTGCTCTCGGGAGTGCCTTATCCGGATGAGGCTTTCGGTTTGCCGCCGCAACAAAGTAACCTTACCAAGATTGCACCCGTCGCCTGGATCATCGGAGCCATTTGCGGTTTTACCCTGGTAGCCGGTTCGGCTTGGTTATCCCGGTTACCGCTGGCGGCCAAGCCGATTGTCGCGCTACCGGCAGCTGGCGTCATCACTTACGAATTGGCGATGTTGTTTGGTGTCGTGGTGACGGCTTTTTTTACTTTGCGGGAAATGCGCTTGCCGGATTGGCGCAAATCGCCTTATCATTACCGGGTGGCAGAAGGTTGGCTAGCGGTGACCGTGCAGTGCCGCGATGCCATGGCCGCGACCGGTGCAATAGCTGCTTTAAAGTCTGCTGGTGCCGAGGAGGTGACCCGACATGGCTAGCAGGTCGTCAGTGCGACGTCCGAGGTCAATTAGTCTTATAGCGGCGTGCAATTGGCTTCACCCACTCTCCCCCGGCGCTACGCGCCGCAGGGGATCCCCTTTGTGGGCGAGATCAATTGCCACTGCAGCACCACTATCACTCTATATACTCACGCAAGCGCTTGTTGCGGTTCGGATGCCGTAACTTGCGCAGCGCCTTGGCCTCTATTTGCCGGATGCGCTCCCGGGTAACACCGAATTGCTGGCCCACTTCCTCGAGAGTGCGGCTACGACCATCCTCGAGGCCGAATCGTAGTTTCAACACATCGCGTTCCCGAGCCGAGAGCGTGCCTAGTACATCGTTGATATCCTCGCGTAAAAGCTCATGCGTCACGGCGTTGACAGGAGCTTCAGCTTCGCGATCTTCCAAGAAATCACCCAGGCGAGAATCTTCTTCCTTGCCAATGGGGGTTTCTAGCGAGATTGGCTCTTGGGCCACCTTGACTATTTCCCGCAGCTTCTCGATAGATACGTCCATTTCCTTGGCGAGCTCTTCGTCAGTAGCTTTTCGACCCAGATCTTGGGATAGCTTACGTGTTACCTTCTTGAGCCGATTAATGGTTTCCACCATGTGAACGGGAAT
>JACQUT010000009.1 GCA_016267585.1 Cyanobacteria bacterium NC_groundwater_1444_Ag_S-0.65um_54_12 | reverse complement strand
GTTCATAGCCTCTAACGTATGCTCGCGAAGCCAAAAATCCCGGGATTTGAGGTGTTCGTACACATGCAAGAGAATGGCCCGATACTCCTGACTGACAGCTCCGTTCAGCAAGGCTATTGCGTGTGCTGGCGCAGCAGTATCCGCAGCTGGTACTGCTGGATAAGTGGCTAGCAATTCCGTTGCTGGGGCCAGAAAGCTACCGAACTGTGCGAGATGAAAGCGCTCGTCAGTCAAGACCCTGGTGAAAATGCGTTGTGCCGGAGCATGATCCAGCTCGTCACAGAATGCCTCGTAAGCTTTGATAGCCTCTGTTTCGGCTGTAATACCATTACTTATCATCGCAAAAGCGGAATTCGCGTCGCTAAACATCGGACCGCGCTTGAATAGATCTGGCTCGCCACCTAGATCGACCAAAAGATCGCCGAAGTATTTCAAGTGGCGCATTTCTGTACGAGCAATATTGATAATTTCAGCACCTATGCCACTTTCGCCCAGCAGGTAGGCATGCGTAAGATACTGGATGATGGCACCGTGTTCCAACGAAATACTGCAATTCAAGATCTCGGTTACTTTACTTGTAGTGGTTCTTGGCATGTGATCATGATACCTGCTCTAGCTGCATTATTACCAGGCCGCATAACGGTAGTACTGCAAATTATCAAGTGAGACATTTGACGGGTCAAGATGAAGCGAATAGACATTCATACCCACCTGGCCGGCAACGGACAAGATGGTAGTGGTTGCCAGCTTTCGCCAAGAATGACACGTTCACTGGGATATCAGCTGTTACGGCATGCCCCTGGCCCGGCTGATTTTGCTTCCGATCGGCGATTTGCCGAGCGTCTACTGCAATATGCCCAGACGGCCCAGGAAGTTGACTATGTTTGCGTGCTTGCGCTAGATGGAGTTTATGATAATCAAGGAAAACTTTTACCCGATAAGAGTCATATGGTAGTGCCGAATGCCTACGTTGTCGAAGTATGTAAGCGTAGCTCACGGCTCTTGCCGGTAATTTCTATCAACCCACAACGTCAAGACGCCATATCAGAGCTAGAACGCTGGGGACCTGAAGCAGTTGCGCTAAAGTGGCTCCCGCCGCTTCAGCATTTCAATCCCGCCGCTTCGCAATACGCTGATTTCCGGCTCAGATTAAAAGAACTCGCATTGCCTGTCATCTGCCATAGCGGGACCGAACATACCTTTCCGGGTGCCCGGCAAAAGCTAGGAGATCCACGCCTCTGTGAACCGTTGCTGCAGCTAGGAATTCCGGTTATCTTTGCCCACTGTGGCACCTGTACCTTTTTTCAGCCGGGTGCTGACTTCGTGCCGGCTTTTTTGCAATTGCTGGACAAGTATGATCATGCTTTTGGTGATACTGCCGGCTTTTGTACGCCAGTCAGGGCTGGCCAGCTAAGACGACTAGCTATTGAACGTTATGTGGGCCGGATCTTGCATGGCTCCGATTATCCGGTGCCGATTTCCGCCATATGGTTCTGGCACAAGCTAGGGCCAAGACGCGTACATCGGCTCGAATGCCAAACCAACCCGCTAGATAAGGATGCTTTGATCAAGCAAGCCTTAGGGCTGCCAGAAGCAACTTTCACTGCAGCCTTTTCGCTACTAGAACCTCGAATACGAAGTATAAAGATCATGGACACCAGAGGCTCCAGTTGTAACTTCCAAGAGCAGGAGCTAGGATAAATGTGGTAAGTTGGGCAGTGACTAGGAGGACTGGATGGGGCAGCACAGCGGAACATTGGAATTGACACTGGGATTGCTGGTAGGAGCTCTTGGTGGATTCGTCGCCGGCTTGCTGGTAGCTCCGCAATCTGGCACCAAGACGCGAGAGTCGCTTTACGATGGATTGGCAGAGTTAAAAGTACGCACCAACGAGGTACTAGAAAGCGTACGTGGCAATACCGAAAGCTTATTGAACTCCACGCGGTCCACTATCGAGCAAAAACTTAGCTTGCTCAATGAAGCGCTCGAAGCCGGTAAAAAAGCCGCGGCCTATAAGCGCGAAGAGTTAATCGAGGGTGAAGGGCCGGTCAGTTAATGTCATCCCCCATTCGTTCACTCACCTTTGTAGCGTATGCTCTGGTCGGAACAGCGGTAGGCACCGTTCTGGGGTTGATCCTGGCACCCAAGTCAGGTGCCGCAACCCGCAATGGCCTGCGTCGGCTAGTCGGGGAAATGGCTGCGCAATTCCCAATTTGTTGGGAAGATCTCAAGCAACGTGCCACCAGTGGACGTCAGCACAGGGCTCCGGACGCTTCTTTCATTCAACTTTACCGAGAAGGCGGCGGGGGATAGGCGCTTAACACTTAGCGTAACTGCTCACCAGGAGACTTTCTTGAGCGCGCCTTAGCTTTGTTGCGGTAGGCGTTTGTCAGCTGGCAATTTGAGGGCATTGCCAAGCACCTGATCCATCGTATCTACCAGCATAAGTTGCATCTCTCGCAGCAGTTCTGATGGTATTTCTGCCAGATCCGCCTCATTTTGCCTGGGCAATATCACGGTACGGATGCCGGCTCGCCTGGCTGCCAGCACTTTCTCTTTGATTCCACCTACTCGCAGAATCTGTCCACGCAGCGTGATCTCGCCGGTCATCGCCAGATAACGATCTACTGTTCGCCCGGTCAGGAAGCTCGCCAAAGCAGTAGCAATAGCTATGCCAGCCGACGGTCCATCTTTGGGTATGGCGCCTGCTGGCACATGGATATGGAAATCGCGTTGCCCGAACAGCGACGGAGCAATGCCCAGGCTATTGGCCTTGCTGGCTATGTAGGAAAGAGCAGCTTGCGCGGATTCCTTCATCACTTCTCCTAAATGTCCGGTCAGCCGCAGCGCTCCTTTGCCTTCTAAAGCCGTAGCCTCGATAAACAGCACCTCGCCACCAGCTTCAGTCCAA
Source organism: Cyanobacteria bacterium NC_groundwater_1444_Ag_S-0.65um_54_12 (assembly GCA_016267585.1). Lineage (GTDB taxonomy): Bacteria > Cyanobacteriota > Sericytochromatia > S15B-MN24 > VGJW01 > JACQUT01. Next base: position 958 of record JACQUT010000009.1, on the reverse strand, counting down.
GCCAGGCCCGTCGCTATGCCTGGCGCCTCGATCCGCTCTGCTACTTCCGGGAAAAAGCGTGGTCGTCCCAGGTAGTTGAGCACTTGCTGACCGTCGATCAGTACCTTGCCGCTTTGGCCCTGTACCAACTCGGCCGCCCGCTTGCGGCAAAGCGCAGCAATCTCTCGCTCCAGTGATCGAACGCCTGCCTCGCGCGTGTACTCAGCTACAATCCGCGCCAACCCGCTTTCCGCGAATTCGATCTCTTCGCTGCAAAGACCACTTTCTTTGAGCTGTCTCTGGATCAAAAAGCCTCGAGCAATGTGGATTTTTTCTTCCGTGGTATAGCCAGAAAGAATGATGATCTCCATGCGATCGCGCAAAGGTGGCGGAACCGGATCGAGCACATTGGCAGTGGTGATGAACAGCACATGCGAAAGGTCGAAGGCTACATCCAGGTAATGGTCACGAAACTGTCTATTTTGCTCTGGGTCCAGTACTTCCAGCAATGCCGCTGCGGGATCTCCGCGAAAATCCATCCCGATCTTATCGATCTCGTCTAGCATGAATACCGGGTTATTGACCTCGGTGCGGGAAATCAGCTGGATGATGCGGCCTGGCATAGCTCCTATGTAGGTTCTTCGGTGTCCGCGAATCTCTGCCTCATCGCGCATACCACCCAGCGACATGCGAACGAACTTGCGCCCGAGCGATCGCGCGATAGATTGCCCTAAACTGGTTTTCCCTACACCAGGCGGCCCGACGAAGCACAGGATGGGGCCACGCAAACTCGTCTCTCCCTGTCTTTGATGTTTGAGCTGATAAACTGCCAGATATTCCAGGATACGCTGTTTGATTTTTTCAATATCGTAATGATCTTGATCCAGAATCTGCCTGGCGCGCTCGATAGACAGTTCGTCAGTGGTCGAACGAGCCCAGGGCAAGGCGACAAGAATATCCAGGTAGGTCCGGATGACCG
>JACQUT010000068.1 GCA_016267585.1 Cyanobacteria bacterium NC_groundwater_1444_Ag_S-0.65um_54_12 | reverse complement strand
TCCCGTATCCGCTTGGAGTGGTGTGATCATCGATGCACGCGGCAGCGGTGCGCAACCAGCGCTAGCTCCAGCTATTCGCTCTCTCGAAGGGCAAGTCCTCGATGAGCATCCCTCTGTTGCCTACAGTCATACCATGGAAGGTGCCAAAGACCTGGCTGGAAGCCATCCCTTGATCATCAAAGCCAAGCGATCCAGCGGCGTTACTCATGCCGACCTGCTACTGGCACCTGCTGACTTGAACAAGCTCAAGGAAATAATGGCCAAGGAAAGCCTCTCGCTCATCATCGCGATATAGACCCATTTGCAGCAGGTCAGGTCTACTGCAAATGGGTCTAGGCAAACGAATCATAGCATTACAAACTTCACGTCGAAAAAGCCGGGAACCGCAGCTAGCTGGTCCAGCAGGTCAGTTCCGATCGGCTCATCCACGTTGATTGCTAGCAATGCTTGCCCACCGAGCTGTTGCCGACCCAGTTGCAAGCCATGAATATTTATGCTCCGTTCCCCCAGCATGGTGCCGACCCTTCCCACCGCCCCGGGTACATCCTGGTGAGTTATGAAAAGGAGATGGCCGCTGGGCTCTAGATTGAAACGATAATCGTCAATGCGCACAATACGAGGATTCCCTTCGCCCAGCAGCGTCCCCGCCAGCGTCCGACAAGCGGCTAGCGGATCGGAGCTATTCCGAGCCGCCGTTATACTGATGAGATCGGAATACTCGCACAGCTCGGTGGTACGGGTTTCACAAACCTCGATACCATGTTCCTGTGCCAGCAAAGCAGCGTTCACGTAATTGACGCCTTCCATGACGTTTCCTAATAACCCCTGCAAAACCGCGACAGTCAAAGGCTCAGTTGCCAGTTCAGCTAACTTGCCGGCGTAGGTTATCGCAATTCGTCTGATCGCCTGCCCCCTGATCTGGCCGAGCAAAGCTCCCAGCTTTTCGGCAAGCGGCAAAAAATTCCTTACCGGCCCTACTAGCTCCGGCTGCATAGCTGGAATGTTGACGGCTCCGCGCGTCAGTTGGCCAGTTAACACTTTCTTGACTTGCTCGGCAACATCGCTCGCTACTTTCAGTTGCGCTTCTTGCGTACTGGCACCTAGATGAGGCGTCAAGACCACTTTAGAGCCTAAATTTCGCAAAACACTCTCACCTAAAGGCTCTTTGCCAAAAACATCCAAAGCTGCGCCAGCCAAATGCCCGGCTGTGATGACTTCCGCTAAAGCCACCTCATCTACGATGCCCCCACGAGCAGCATTGATCAGGCGGGCACCTCTCTTCATGCGAAGCAAAGTTGCGCGATCGAAGAGATTGAGCGTCTCTGTGGTACGTGGTACGTGAATGGTGAGGAAATCGCTGGTCTCTAGCAAAGTAGCAAAATCCACCCATTCTATACCTTGAATCTGAGCACGTTCCGGAGCGAAATACGGATCGGTACCAATCACCTGCATGGCAAAAGCGCGTACCAAGGTAGCGACACGCTGCCCGATCCTACCAAGCCCTAGAATTCCCAAGGTCTTGTGATAGAGTTCAACACCGACAAAACAATCACGTTCCCATTGGCCAGCTTTCATGGCAGTATCCGCTGCCGGAATATGCCTAGCTAGCGCCAGTAGCAATCCCAGCGTATGCTCAGCGGCTGCAATAGTGTTTCCTTCCGGAGAATTGACCACCACGATGCCACGACGCGTTGCGGCTGCCACATCGATATTATCGACACCGACACCAGCCCGGCCAACAATTTTCAAGCATCGTGCCGCGGCCAGGGCTTCGGCTGTGACTTTGGTAGCGGATCTTACCAGCAAAGCATCATAATCAGCGATACAAGCCACCAGATCCTCTGGCAAAAGTGCCGGCCTGATGTCTATACATGCCAGGGGTAGTAGAGCTGCCAGACCAGCCGGTGTGATGGAGTCACAAGCTAGAACCCGAAAAGCCGCACTATCGTGGCCCAGTCTGGTAACGTTGGCGAAATCTCGGACAAGACTCTCTGGCATAGCTTCTGATCACAAACCAGGCACCGCTAGCTCGGGCTGCGCTAGTTTCTTCAGCATTCGCTGAGCAGCCGCGACGCCCTGGCCCAGCACTCTATCGGTTCCTACGAACTCGCTTAGCACTATTTCTAGTGCGCCCAGTACTGACAGGATATCCAGGGAGTTGCAATGTCCGAGGTGTCCGATGCGGAAAATGCTATCCGCTAGCTCACCTTGTCCACCGGCGAGTACGATGCCAAAGTGCGTAGCGATCTGCTGCCGGAGCCCTTTCGGCGACACGCCCTTTGGTGGAAAAACTGCTGTGACAGCCCGCGAAGCAATGTTGTCATCTTCTACCAGCAAACCAAGACCTGACGCTCGCAAACCAGCACGCAATGCTTTGGTTAATAGTTCATGTCGCCAAAAAACTTCGGTCAGGCCTTCTTCTTGTAGCATAGACAAAGCTTCCTCTAAAGCGTAAAGCACAGAAATAGCCGGTGTCCACGGTGTTTGTCCCTTGGCGGAAAAGCTCCGGGCCCGTCCCAGGTCAAAGTAAAATCTGGGAGCCTTGGCACGGCCGTGAGCCTCCCAGGCGCGTGCTGACATCGAGACAAAAGCCAGCCCGGGCGGAGCCATGCATGCCTTCTGTGAAGCAGCTACCACCACATCTAGCTCACAGCGTTCTACTGGCAAATCTGCTATACCTAGCCCTGATACAGCATCAACCAATATCAGGGTCCGGGGCATGTAACGGCGAATCACCGCGGCAATTGCCGGAATCGGATTGAGGATTGCGGTCGAGGTTTCGTTATGTGTCAAAAGAACTACCTGATAATTCTTGCCAGCACTAACTATTTCTTCAACGCGCGAAATATCATACGCCTTACCAATCGGCCATTCCACCCGATCCACTACCGCGCCATAGGCCTGCGCAATATCGGCAAATCGCTTACCAAAAACCCCGGTACTCAGGGAAAGGACACTATCGCCTGGCGAGAGTACATTGACCAGCGCGGCCTCCAATCCACCAGTACCAGAGCAAGTTAGAACCAGGATCTCATCCGATGTCTGATATAACCATTGCAGCTTCTTGGTACAGCTTTGCAGCAACTCGGAAAAGCCTGCAGTGCGATGGTTGATCATGGGCCGCGACATTGCCCGCAATACCGAACCAGGAACTGTAGTAGGACCAGGTATCATCAATCGCAACTCGGCACCCATTGCGACCTCCTGTCTAAAACGCCCCCTCTAGAATCCACTAGCAACTATTGCACACTAGGGATAGGGGGCGCAGCTTTAACAATAGCCTATTTATTTACTTTAGAAAAGGGGGCCAATCCAATCACGAGCTCTATAACGTCGGGTTTAACGCTTAGAAAATTGGAACCGTTTCCGGGCTCGCTTCCGACCATACTTTTTGCGTTCCTTGGCACGCGGATCGCGAGTTAACAGATCTTCCTCGCGCAGAACCCCGCGGTACTCGGGATCGAGTTTTAGCAAGGCCCGCGCTACTCCCAAACGAATGGCACCTACCTGTCCCGTAACTCCACCGCCGGATACGTTCACGTTGATATCGTAACGGCCCTCGTTTTGCGTGGCCAAAAGCGGCAGAAATATGTGGCGCGCCAACAGCTCTCGACCACCCAGGTATTCTTCCAGCGAACGCTTGTTAATAGTGACCTTACCATTACCGGGAACCAACCATACGCGCGCTACCGCAGTTTTTCGCCTACCAGTTCCCCAATATTGCACGAGCTTCCCACTCGACTGAGCTTTAGTCATGATCTTTCACCTCCCCAGACACCCCAGCCATTACCTTTGCCGCCTGCCTTGCCGGACCAAGATCAGTAACTAGTTGATAACACTTAGGTTTTTGTGCTGCATGTTCATGCGTCGGACCAGCATAAACTTTCAACTTCCTGAAAACAGCTCGACCGAGCCGATTATGTGGCAGCATGCCGCGAATAGCATGTTCTACTACCCGCTCCGGGTAGCGGGAAAGCCACTCCCGAACCGTAGCTTTTCGTAGACCGCCTGGCCATCCCGTATGGTGAATATATACCTTATCGGCCATCTTACGCCCCGTGAGGCGAATTTTCTCCGCATTGATCACTATGACAAAATCGCCACAATCTAGATGGGGCGAATATAACGGCTTGTGTTTACCGCGCAGCAATGTTGCCACCACTGTAGCCAACCTGCCTAGTGTCTGGTTATTCGCATCTATTACATACCAACTGCGGCTAGCCTCGATTTCTGTCGGCCGCGCCGTATACGTCTTCATTTTCTACACCTTATCACTTTCTTGGCTCATCGCTAATCCAGCGCTCTGCACCTCAATCAACAAACGACTTCACACTGGCAAAAGCTACTCCCACGCCCAAGGTGCCGGATAAGCCACCTCCAGCAAGCAAAGCCCCTTTGCCGGAGCTGTAAGGGTCGGTCCAAGGCCCGCAACCTGTCCGCTCAGGTACCGCTCGAAATCAGCTACCGAAAGTATTCCGCGTCCTATACTCAGAACTGTACCCACTAGCCGCCTGACCATACGATAAAGGAAACTTACCGCCGAAACCGTAAAAAATATCTCATCTGACGTCTCATGCTGGTAATTCGTTGATTTTATCGTCACAATAGTAGATCGCTCGTAACTTCCCGCAGAACGAAAATTAATAAAATCATGCGTTCCGATCAGGCTATACCATGCCTCAATCATTTCAGTTTCCTGTGAAAGCTCAGAAATCCTATGATGAGTATAATGGCGCAACGGATCGGGGCTGCGACTTAGCAGCACTGCATAGCGATAAGTTCTTTCCACCGCTTGATAACGCGGGTGAAAATCCGCTGGTGCCTCGCGAACCGCCACTACGGCAACTTCCTTCGGCAATACGGCATTTAATGCTTTTAACCACTTATTAGCTGACCACTCGCGCTTCGTCTTGAATGCTGCTACCTGTCCTTTGGCATGCACACCCGCATCAGTTCGTCCAGCAAATATTAACTTGAGGGACTGCGGAGTCTCTCCCGTCAAACGCCCCAGTGCTTCTTCCAATGCACCTTGCACCGTCCTGCGAGCTACCTGCCGCTGCGAACCAGCAAAGCCAGTCCCGTCATAGGCGACTTTCATGGCATAAACTGGCACGACATTATCCAGCTACTACTAGCTTAACATCAAGACAGCCATGGGGGCACCATCTCCCCGGCGCGGGGCTGTCTTGACAACCCGCGTATACCCCCCATTTCGTTCGCGATAGGTTTGGGCCAATTCGCTAAAAAGCTTACGGCAAACTAGCGTATCAAAAACCCATGCCTCTGCCTGACGCCTGGCATGCAGATCACCGCGCTTTCCCAAGGTGATCATGCGATCACAATGCGACCGCACTGCCTTGGCTCGTGCTTCTGTAACGAGGATCTTTCCATAACGTAACAATTCTGTCGTCAGGCTACGCAACAAAGCCTTTCTCTGATCTGCTGGCTTAGCTAGCCGGTATCTTTTTTTCTGATGTCGCATTTGTCTCTCACTCCTCCTGCAGGGCAGAGGCAGTATACTCCTCAATTGGTTCGCCACTAGCCATATGGAAGCCGTAGGCCCGGAGTCGTTCAATAACTTCCTCCGCCGATTTCTTACCAAAATTCTTGATATCCATGAGTTCGCGCTCGGTTTTTTTCAGCAAATCGCCAACTGTGTAGATATTGGCGCGCTTCAAACAGTTATAAGCACGAACCGAGAGTTCCAGCTCTTCTATTGACATATCGGTCGGTTGTGGGCGAAGCGCTTCCTCTTTCGCTACCTTTAACCCACCGCCGATAGCCTCTCTCGCTAAATCTGCGAAGAAATCGAATTGTTTGATCAGAGTATCTGCCGCCCTACTAATTGCCTCGTTTGGTTCTATTGCACCGTTGGTCCACAGCTCCAAGATAAGGCGATCAAAGTCGGTCATTTGCCCGACCCGGGTGTCTTCCACCGTGTAATTGACCTTGCGAATGGGCATAAAGATCGCATCTATTGGGATGACGCCTACAGCTTGATGCGGTTTGCGATTGCGCTCTGCTGTCACGAATCCCTTTCCCTTTTCGATCTGTAACTCGACTTCTATCGAGGCACCAGCATCAAGGGTGGCGATGGGCCAATCCAGATTAATGATTTCCACGTCCGCATCAGCCACCATCTGCCCAGCAGTTACCACGCCCTCTTGGTGCGCCGAAATATGGGCTGTCTTGAGATCCCCGGAATGTAGTTTCAGAACAACACCTTTTAAATTAAGAATAATATCTACCACATCTTCCACCACGCCAGGAATTGTGGTGAACTCATGTGGCACCCCTTCGATACGAATGGCAGTAATAGCTGCCCCTTCTATGTCAGACAGCAACACCCGGCGAAGCGCGTTACCCAACGTAGTCCCATAACCACGATCCAAGGGCTCAGCCACGAACTTGCTGTAGGTTAGACCATCAGCTGTCTGGTGCGTCTCAACGCATTCAATCTTTGGCTTATCCATAGCAGATCTCCTCTCCTCTCGGCTATCGCGAGTAATACTCGACGATGAGCTGCTCTTTTATCGGGGAGTCGATTTCTTCTCGTGCCGGCTCCGCCAAAACTTTTCCCGTCAAGGCTTCGGGATCGCTCATCAGCCAATTAGGAATACGTACTGCTGTACCACCAGCGGCTATTAATTGCTTCACCATATCGCGAGAAGACTCAAAGACTGCAATCACATCACCTACTCGTACCAGAAAGCTGGGAATATCAACTCGACGCTTTACCCCGTTTCGTTCTATCAAGATATGGCCATGACTTACTAACTGGCGCCCTTGCGCCCGACTACCCGCAAAACCTAGCCGCACTACTACGTTATCGAGACGTCTTTCCAGCAGCCGTAACAATGCTTCCCCGGTAACACCGGTCTTACGCGAAGCGAATTGATAATAATTAGCAAACTGTTTCTCGCCTATGCCATAAAAACGCCTAGCTTTTTGCTTTTCACGCAAGCGCAAAGAATATTCCGTTGGCTTGATACGAGCTTGCCCATGTTGCCCAGGCCGATAATTACGTCGCGAGATTGCGCACTTGGGCGTATTGCAGCGTTCCCCTTTGAGAAATAATTTGATCCCTTCGGCTCGACAAAGGCGACAAACTGGAGCTGTATAGCGTGCCATGAAATGTCTCCTTATACTCTACGCCGCTTGGGCGGTCGGCAACCATTATGCGGAATCGGCGTAACGTCCTTGATTAGCGAGATTTCTAAACCTGCCGCCTGGAGCGCTCTTATCGCCGTCTCGCGCCCGGCTCCTGGCCCATTTACGAGTACTTCTACCGTTCGCATGCCATGTTCCATGGCCTTATGGGCGCATTGCTCAGCAGCCTGTTGTGCAGCGAAGGGGGTTCCTTTCTTGGCACCCTTGAAACCAGCAGTGCCCGCGGAGCCCCAAGATATTACACTACCCGCGGGATCGGTAATACTGATAATAGTATTGTTAAATGTCGATTGGATGTGCACTGCCCCGGAGTGAATGTTCTTTCGCTCTCTCCGGCGGGGCTTAGCGGTCGACTTGGCCAAACTTCTACTCCTTTTTTATGCTGCACTTCTTTTCCTGCAATATACCTTCTTCCTGGCGGCAGCCACCAGTTTACAGCTTGCTGTTAATTATTAAGCCTTTTTCTTCCCGGCAACCGTTTTCTTTACCCCGCGTCGCGTACGAGCATTTGTCTTGGTGCGTTGACCGCGCACTGGCAAGCCGCGCCTATGCCTTATTCCTCGATAAGATCCTATCTCGACCAGGCGCTTGATGCTCATGCTTACTACACGACGCAGGTCCCCCTCCACCTGATAGTTCCGGTCGATTTCCTCACGCAGCCGCGCTATTTCGGTTTCTGTAAGATCTTTTGTCCGCGTGTCTGGATTTACTCCGATACGTTCCAAGATCTTTCGTGCAGTAGCAGGGCCAATACCATAAATA
>JACQUT010000082.1 GCA_016267585.1 Cyanobacteria bacterium NC_groundwater_1444_Ag_S-0.65um_54_12 | reverse complement strand
GTATCGTTAACTTGTTCATAGCAAAGCCAAACTTTTAAGTAAAACATGCCAGTATGCTCGTCGGTAGCTTCGGCGATTATTGTGATAAAAACCGGTCAAGTGTCTCGTGCTGAATTTCCCGGTCGGTTCGAGCCATAAACGATGTTCAACTGTCACAACTGGAACATGAGTCAGCCTGGTTCGGCGAGCAATACGGCGCACCATGTCCCAATCGATCAGCACCGGAAGTGATTCATCGTATAATCCTACCTCAGCAAATAGACTGCGTTCGTGAACGAGCGCGTTATGATTTACGACATTTCTGAACAATAGATCGGTACACCGCAAGTTTGGTACCGAATCGATCCAGCTGGTAATTTCCTTTGGTTGTTCAGCGTCGGCACGCAATCTTACCTCACGTACCGCGGAATAGGCAGCCCGGTATTGCGTGCTAGCTTCCAGCACACTCAACATAGTTTCTAGATGGTGGGGCAGCCAACGATCATCGTCATCAAGATAGGCGACATAGGGCGTTTCTGACCGTCTAATGGCCCAGTTGAGTGCTGCCGCTTTACCGCGATGCGGCAGTTCGAAAACCGCCACGTGTGCAGTGTCAGCTGTCGCCACAGCAGCAGTTATATCACAGCCACCATCATTCAGCACCCAAAGCTGCCAGTTTGCAAAGGTTTGTCGACCAACAGAATTGATAGCTTCTACTAGTAACTCTGGTCGGTTGAAGGTTGGCAGCAAGACGGTAACTAGAGGTTTTTCCACCACTTTAGCTTAAAAGCGAGTAACTGTTCACCAGGAGATGATTTCTGAGCGCGCCCGCAGGCCCCGGGCCGCAGCATACTGTTGCGTACGTGAGGCACGGGGCCGAGGACGAAAGCCAGAAAGCAACCCTGGTGAGCAGTTAAAAAAGCGAATTCCAACATCAAACATTCAGATGATAGCCTAAACGATTCGCTACCAGCAAAGCCAAATCCCGCAACTGTTGATCTTTTTTTGCACAATGTAGCGCTTTTACCAAAGCAGTGATGGCGCTCGCATGTAATCCCTCGCTGTGGGCCATACAGGCAATTTTTACCAGGCTAGCCGTATCAATGGCACTGGCAACCGCGCGCTTTAACCCGCTTTGTACCTTGTCACGCCGGCCAGCGAATGCTGCCATGGTTACTTTCTCGAGGTGGCGAAAGGTGAGCGTAGGCAAAGGGGCCGTCACGATGCTCTTGGGCAAGTAGTACTCCGCGCCCCGGAAGCTGAGCAATTGCTCCTCGTTCGCAGCTTCCAGATGAATTACCGTTTGACTCGGATGAACTTCTAATGCTACGGAACTGGCACCCACCAGATCGGGCCCTACCGGTATCGCTGGCAGCATAGCTGCCGCTATTTCGCTCTCTGCCATGCGCTCGGCTACTGCTTTCATTGTCTTCCTAGGCATCAGTCTCGCCCCCTGCTCATCTGCCTTAACTGTACATTAACTATGCTTGTTATTATTATGCCCGTTTAACAGGCAATCTTGCGTCAAATGTTCGTTAAATGGGAGCCAAGTGACGGAAGCTTTACGATCAATACCGGACAACTAGCATCATTTACCACTTTTCCAGATACACTACCTAGTAGTAAACGCTGAAAACCTTTACGACCATGAGAGCCTACCACAATCAGATCAGGCCTTTGCTGCTGGGCATACTCCAAGATCTCGGTTGCCGGATCGCCTTTTAGCAGAACCGTCTGGGGCAAGATCCCGCCAGATTGCAAAATAGCTTTTCCCGCGGCGAGCCGATGTTCACCTTCGGACTGTATTTGTTGCTCTAGTTGCGAGTAATCGACATAAGGCGGCCCTAAAAGACTCGAGATATCTCCTCCCACTGGCCAGGGAACAACGGTAAGCAAAATCACTTCCGCTTCCTGGAGTGGCAGTAATTTATCCAAGGCAGCCAGAGCTGCTCTGGAGTATTCCGAACCATCGGTAGCAACCATGATTTTCATATAGTGGAGCATCGCATGCCGCCGGTGTGAAGGTCAATGAGCTACGAAGGCACCTTCGATCCGTAGCAGGAAACATCCCTGCCGCCACTGGCGCACGAGCGGGTGGTCTGGCCCGTGGTAAACTTAGAAATGCCCAACAGAATTAGCGATGACGACTGCTATATGTGCCGTGCTCTCGAGTTGGCACGGCAAGGACGAGGCTGGACCAGTCCCAATCCCATGTCCGGTGCTGTGGTGGTAAAAGATAACGTCATTGTGGGAGAAGGTTTTTACCCAGCTTTCGGTAAATCGCATGCCGAGATCTTTGCTCTGGACGCTGCTGGTGGGCAAGCTAGAGGTTCTACGCTCTATGTGATAAGCGAGCCATGCCAGCATAATAATCGGCAAGCCTGTGCGGATCGCATACTGAATGCTGGAATCGAGCGAGTGGTTGTAGCAGCGGCAGATCCTAATCCGGCTAGTACCGGCAAGGGTATTGAAGCGCTCAAGAGCGCTGGGGTGGTGGTCGAAGTGGGATTAGCAGGTGACCAGGCCCGGAGTCTCAACGAACCGTATTATAAATTTTTGGCCACGCGACGACCCTTCGTTACCTGGTATGCGGTAATGAGTTGCGACGGCAAAGTAGCCACTACCATCGGCGAACGACCAGTAGCACCGAACGAGTGTGGCGTGGAACTTCGAGCTTCTAATGATGCCGTATTAGTCGGTGTAAGTACAGTGGCCCAGGATGATCCGGACATAGTTAGCTCACTGCCACGTTCCCGTAACCCGTTAAGAGTTATTGTCGATGGCATGGCACGTACTCCGCCAGGTTGTCGTCTGCTAGCTGGCCCGACAATTCCTGGCACCCGCCCTGGCACGCTGATTGTGACGACGCGTTTCGCGCCTGATGATCGCTTGCGCGAGCTAAAAGAAGCAGGAGCTGAGATTCTGGTAGCACCAGAGGAAGCCGAACCGCTCACAGCTAATGTCGATTTACGGCGACTCATGCTTTTGCTAGGCAAGCGTGAAATTACTTCTTTGTTGATAGAAGGAAGCGGAACACTCGCAGATGCAGCGCTGGCGTCTGGCATCGTAGATAAGGTGATATTCTTCATCTATCCGGCAATTATCGGTGGCACTTCAGCTCCATCGCTGGTAGGTGGAATAGGCACTTCATTTATAGAAGAGGCCCAGCAGCTAAGGCAACTAGCCGCTCGTCCTTGTGGTGATGGAGTCTTGCTCGAGGCTTACTTGGCGGGTCAGTAGTTTTCTGTCAGCGCTAGACCGATTCCCAATCTACCTTGGCCATAAGAGGGGACCCTCATCACGCGCGAAGCGCCGGGGGAGGGTGGCCAAGGTAGATTGTGGGAACCGGTCTGGTCTATACCTGCACCTTAGCTTTTTTAGCAGCAGCTTTCGGCACGCTGCTTGAAGCAGCAAGTTCGCCACCAGTTTCCAGCAAGCGTTTCCACGGATAATACCCGGTACTACTGGCAGGCGTGCGGCGGGCGAGTTCGACTACGAAGGTGCTCATTGCCTCTACGACCCAATCGAAGTAAAACGGAGTAATGGAGTAATAATCCATATCGGGTGCCGGATTCAAGAAATCAATAGCAACTGGTACTCCATCACGGATAGCAAATTCTATCGAATTCATATCATAGTTCAGCGCATGGCAAATAACTCGCGCATCTCGCACGATTTTTTCCCCGAGTTCTGGTGTCAAGTGTTTGTGATCGATAAGGTACTGTCGATTATGCGGATCGTACTTGATTGGCATGATGTTATCTTTGCCTATGCAGAGGCAGCGCACATAAGAGTCGAAATCAATGGCTTCCTGCAATACCATGACGGTTTGCCCGGTCTGTGCATAACAATAGAAAAATTCCTCGGCTGAACGAACCTTGTAGACTTTTTTCCAACCACCACCCGTATAAGGCTTGAGAAACATCGGAAAATTGAGATAGTTAAAGATCTCTTCCCAATCCATCAGTTGTAGATTGCGATGGCTTTTTTCACTAGTATTAGGATTGCGCTGATAGCTGGGAAGTATCACGGTACGAGGCACTGCCACCCCTAATTTGGCTACGAGAGCGTTGTCGAAAAACTTGTCATCCGCTAGCCACCAAAATGGGTCGTTGATTACGTAGGCTCCGTTAAGGGCCTGCTGTTTGAGCCACGGTTTATACAGCTCGATATCTTGCGAAATGCGATCCACGATCACATCGTAAGCAAGGGTATCTTCATGCTTGGTTACGCCTATTTGCGCGAAGGTAGCTGTCACATCGCCTTCACTTTTCTTGTTGACGGCTTCTATGAAAGCAGGTGGGAAAGTATCTTCCCACCCCACCAGTATGCCGACTTTCTTGGGGTTTTCTTTTGTCATGAAGCAAAATCTCCTTGTTGCTAAACCAAGAACTGTCCATTTGCCATGATACATTGGCCATCTAGCCATATATTGCAATAGCGAGCCAGTAGATCGATATGGGTCGGAGAAGTCCAATCTGCGCCGGTCAGGACTCCGCAAGGCTCGCCGAATGCAATGTGAAAACCGGGAATTTTTTCGTCTTGTAATAAATTTCCGGTAAATTCTTTGACGTTCAAGTTGGTTCCCACCGCTACTTCCCCTACCCGGTTGGCATTTTCGGCTTCCTGCACATAGTCCCAGAACTCGCTGGCCACATCAGGGCGATCGCAAGATGCACTTTTGATGCGCGAATTAGCGATTTCTACTTTCAATGGTGTCTCCTTTAGATCGCCGTATTTGTGAGAAAAGTAATCACCTACCGGCCCATCGCAGAACCAAATGCCACGCACTAATGAGGGATGAGTGAAAATTTCTCCTCCTGGCAAATTACCCCACGCGTCGCGCGATATAAGTCCGGAAGTCTTGATCCAGCGATACCTGAGCGGATCGTGTTCTATCTCTAAATCAGTGCCTGCCGGGCTCGTCACGCGAATTACCCGACATTCTGAAAGTAGACTTCTTAAACGGAGAGAAAGACGATTAATATGACCGAAATCGGCGCGCATCCCCTGCGTCATGATCTCCCGCGTTATTCCTACCATGTGGCCGTAGCGAATCTTACGGCGAGTAACTAAATTGATGATCTGAGCACGGGTGACGATTTCTCCCGGTTGCGGGCGTACCGCATAAAGCGTGGCCGCGCTACCAGCTACGCTCGCCAGAATCGCTCGTGGCGTCGAAACGAGTGGCCGCACCGCGTAGTCTTCCAAAATAAAATCCGCGACTTGAGCTCCTGCCAGCTTGCATTCAGCATAAAGGCAGGCTGCAATTTCGCTGGTCGCGCGATCTGCAATGAGAGTGACCTTTTCACCTTCCCGAATCCTTAGGCAGACTTTGATGGCATTTTGGGCACCAGGCACCAACTCAGGATCAAACGCTACCTGATCCAAGCGCGTTTTCAACCGCTTTCTCCCCTGCTGGACCAGTGACGCCGAGCATGGTCCGCTCTATCAGATCATCGACGATAGCTTTACAGTCTCTACCGGATTCTTTCCAAATCCGGAGCTGGCGATCGGCATCAGTGCCATGCTCCAAGATCTTGTATATGTATTCTATTTCTTGGCGGGAACCCAGGTGATCTACTACATCATCCACAAATTCCATGAGTTCTAGTACGATTTCGCGGGTTGATACTTCCTCATTTTTGCCAAAATCAATAAGTTTGCCGTCTAGACCATAACGACTGGCACGCCATTTGTTTTCCTCTATTAGCGCTCGGGGATACTCGCGAAACTGCATATTTTGTAACCGGAGCGTGTAGAGTTTGGCGACAATTGCTTGAACCAGCGCTACCAAGGCGATCGTAGTGTCAATGGTGGTCGGCAAGTCGCAGATACGAAACTCTATGGTGTTGTAAAAGGAATGGGGGCGCAAATCCCACCATATTTTCTTGCCATTATCGATACATCCGGTTTTGATCAGGGTTTCCAGGTAGAGCTCGAATGCAGACCAAGATTCAAAGCTGTCTGGTATGCCAGTACGCGGAAACCGCTTGAATACCACGCTACGGCATGACTTCAAGCCAGTATCCCGACCCAGCCAGAATGGCGAGCTGCAAGATAGGGCCAATAAATGTGGCAGAAAATAACGTGCTTGGTTAAAAAGCTCGATAGCTTGCTGATGGTGTTCGACGCCTACATGGACA
Source organism: Cyanobacteria bacterium NC_groundwater_1444_Ag_S-0.65um_54_12 (assembly GCA_016267585.1). Lineage (GTDB taxonomy): Bacteria > Cyanobacteriota > Sericytochromatia > S15B-MN24 > VGJW01 > JACQUT01. The sequence goes on along the minus strand of JACQUT010000082.1, from coordinate 1,337 downwards.
TGTAAGCCAAAGATCAAATTGCCGCGTGCCACATCTTGCAGATCTTCTACAATTTCCAGGTAGCGATCTTGTTGGGTGATATCTTGCCGTTTCCAGTCGGAAAACGGGTGGGTACCAGCGGCGGCGATCGCCAAACCATTCTTGCGCGCCAGCTGGGACACGTCATGTCTCAAACCTATGACGTCTCGCCTGGCCTCGGTAACATTCTGGCAAATGCCGGTCCCCACCTCGACGACCGATTGATGCATCTCTGGTTTGACACGTTCGCCCAGTACCATGCGACCTTCATCCAGCATTACCGAAATATGGCTCTTCAGTTCGCGTGCTCGCGGATCGACAATTTGGTATTCTTCTTCGACACCTATGGTAAATTGCTCAAACACGTCCTACTCCTTGTGCATCATCACAAACGTAGGCACGATACCGGCACCGGCAGTGACGTTTGCAAGTTCCGTGCCAGAAAGCCGAGTCAATATCCCTTCTACCTCGCCCTCAAAGACATAAGGGTCTAGATCCACTAACTGGCGTTCAATGCGCAGTGTTTGTCCGTCAAAAAATGGGAAGTCCATGTAAGCGACTTCCACCTTTTCCTGTACCAGATAATCCTTGGCGACCGATGCAGCTACGGCCTTGCTCCATGCCGCATCATCCATCGTCCAACCGATGTAGATACCTTTGCCGCCATATTCATCGTTAGGTTTGAGCACCAGTTGCTGGCGGTTCGCCGCTACCCACGAAAGCAGGTCTATTCGCTCACCCGCAAAAAAAGTATATCCAGGGGTCAATTGGCGTGTCCACGGAATGTGAGCAGCAATGCAGTTCCGCTCTGCCTCACTGAATAGCGGTTGAAGATCCTCGGCTGTCAGTAACCCGAAGAGCATCTTCTTGTGCAGGAGCTTGCTACGGAAGGGATTAACTACGCAAACGTTATGATCGCGGTAGGCAGCCAGCATTGCTTGCACTTCCGAGATCTTGGCCAAAAACTCGTTGGTTAGGACCCGGCGATAGATGAGGTCAATCACGAAACCATCGGCCGTCTTGAGGCGATTGCCATCGTAGATAAGTTCTCTGGGGTCCGCGATAACCGCAGCAATCCCCTGTTGCTGCAGATATTCGCAAACCAGTTCAAACTCTGAATAGGTGGGCACCTCGCGCCAATCAACGATGGCAATATTGGGAGATTTTGCAGATCCCCATTCACGATAACAATTAAGTAATGTCTGAAGCAAACGTTGGCGGGTAAAAGTCCGACGAATCGAGTAATTTTCCAGAAAACGACGCATCATCGGTAGATCGAGAAAGATCTCTCCCAGTACTTCAGTATAGGCTGGTCCAGC
>JACQUT010000066.1 GCA_016267585.1 Cyanobacteria bacterium NC_groundwater_1444_Ag_S-0.65um_54_12 | reverse complement strand
TGGGGGTATAGCTCAGCTGGTAGAGCGCTAGAATCGCACTCTAGAGGCCTGGGGTTCGAATCCCCATACCTCCACTCGGTTAGAAGCCAGTCAGATATGAATCTGGCTGGCTTCTCTACTGAAACTCCGGCCCCAACCTCGATCAGAACTTCATCGGTCCTGGGGCTTTTCCCTTGGGCTGCTTCCTGCCTTCCCCTTCTATGACGCGACACTTGGACCGGTCGATCGTGGCCAGCCCTGCAAGGTCTTGATCTGGCGCTATAATTGAGCCGGCTGGCGAGGTCACGGCCTCTGTACTCGAAGGGTTTCTTTTGTTCAAAATCATTCTCGGATCGGATGCAGAACTGCGGCTGCTCGAACTGCATCATGCTGATGAGCTGTTTGTCCTGACCGACAGCAATCGCAAGCATTTGCGCCAGTGGTTACCCTGGGTTGATGGCAATAGCACCGTAAATGAGACCAAGGGCTTCATTGAGGGATCACGGAAGCGGTACGCGGCGAACACAGGCTACGATGCCGGGATCTGGTACCAGGGGCAGCTCGCGGGTGTCCTGGGTTGCTTCGGTGTCAGTTTATCGAACCGGTTCGCCAGCATCGGTTACTGGCTAGGTGAGGAGTATCAGGGCCACGGCCTCATTACTAGGGCATGTAAGGTAGTTCTTGACCATGCCTTCGGCGAGTGGAACCTGAATCGCGTCGAGATCCGTTGCGCTATGGATAATCGCAAGAGCCGGGCTATTCCTGAACGCCTAGGCTTCACCAACGAGGGAATGATTCGGGACGGGGAGTGGCTCTATGACCATTTCGTCGATCACATAATCTATGGGATGCTCGCCAAAGATTGGCCGAGTAATCCACATGGCGCATCGGATCGGCGAGCCAGCGGAATCGAGATCCGAGAAGTCCATTCAGGCAAGGGCCACCTCTGTGAGCAAACCTTGCGGGCGCTCCCCGACTGGTTTGGTATCGAGCAGGCGATCGTCAATTACACTGCCGACGTCGAGAGTATGCCGACTTTCGGGGCATTCAAGGGAGACCAAGCTGTAGGTTTCCTGTCTTTGAAGATCCATAGCGAGGCCACCGGCGAGATTTACGTAATGGGGATCAGACCCGAGTTTCATCGGCTTAGGATCGGTGGCCGGCTGGTGCAGGCCGTCGAAGATCATCTTCGCAAGAGCGGTCACAGGTACCTCACCGTCAAGACCTTGAGCCCGGCCCGCGAGAATCATGAATACGAGGCGACCCGCAGATTCTACGCCAGCATAGGGTTCGCAAGTCTTGAAGAATTCCCGACGCTTTGGGGCGAAGCGAATCCCTGCCTGATGATGGCCAAGAGCCTGTAAGCCCGTGAACAGAACGCAGGTGTAGCAACTCATGCAAGAGCGGCTCAGTAGTATCAATGACATGACCGTCGATGCCATTATCGAGCCGCATAAGGTCTTGAAGAAGCGCGACATCGCCGAGTCCTGCGTGTTGTGCTTTTTTCATGACGTCTTGACCATCCTGCGTGAGAATCACGGTGCTCGCGAGGTTGCGGTTCTTGGCAGTGAAATTGGTAAGAACCCGGTGCTGGAAATCGATTTGCCGCAGGGCCGGATTGCCGTTGTTCACCCTGGTGTCGGGGCTCTGCTGGCAGCCGGCTTCCTGGAAGAAGTGATCGCTTTCGGTTGTCGCAAGTTCATCGTCTGCGGTGGCGCCGGCGTTCTTGATTCTCCTATGCCTGCCGGATCACGGAGGTCAGCCTTGATCCTCGTCGGGGCAGCGATCATTGAATCCGCGGACATGAGATTGCCATTGTATCTCTGCGGCCTACCCGCTCGCCCCCACCAACAACGATTTGGTAGTTCTCGACAACCTATTTGCCCACAAGACAGCGCCAGCCCTGGAGATCATTCGCCAGGCCGGGACGGACGTCCTGTTCTTGCCCCCGTACTCTCCAGAATTCAATCCGATCGAGAAGGTCTGGGCGAAGCTCAAGGAGCTACTGCGCCGCCTCCCGATCCTCACCCGCGCCGCCTTAGAAGCGGCCTTGTCGCTTGCTATGGACGCCATCACTCAAAGTGACCTTCGTGCCTGGACCAATTTGCTGGCTATGAGCTCAGACATCTTGGCGGGACCCGTAATTCCAGGAGCTCGGCCAGCCTGGCCTCGACATCCTGCTTCGTCTTCCCCCGGATCACCTTCCGGACTCGCTTCCCGTTCTCGTCCTTGCCGAGCGAGACCGAGGCGGCCCAGCCGCGCCCTTCGTCTGGGTAGATGGATCCGGCCCCAAAACCGCGTCTGGCCATAATTTCAGGATACCCCGGCGGGGCCCAGATCCGGTCGCAATTCGACCGACCCCGGGCATCAGCATCCCTGGCCGATTTCGCCGATCGCGATCGCCAGACCCTGGGAGCTAAGAGGATCCTGACCCTAATGGCTTCCAGAATGGCTCCCACCGATCGCTGAAACCTAGTAGAGGTGCCCGGATTCGAACCGAGGACATCCTGTTCCCAAAGAGTAAACGACGCTTCGTCGGTAAGGCTGAAAGGCGCTCCACTACGCCATCGTGCTAGTCGGGGCGCCATTCTATTCCGCCTAGGCCCGCCAGCGACCGACCGCCTCCGACCCGGCCTGGCATGCAGTTTGCATGCAATTGGCAGGCGGAATGCAGTACCGGCCAGGGCTGTACTGCCATTGCAGGCTCGCCAAGCTTCCCGTGGCCGAAGACGCGCTTGGCGTGGCCTTCCTCAGGCTCGGCGGCACATAGGAAAATGCCGTAAACTGGTTACCGGCCAGCCAACTGTTCTTGCTGGCCGGGATTGCTGCAGATGAGCTGGTCGAACGAACGCATTCAGGAGCTGATCGGTTGCCCGAAGCAGGTGGCCGATCCGCCCAAGCGCGAAATGAAGCTGGTGAACGGCTCGCGCCGGAACGACTTCACCCTGCGCTCCGTCGACCAAGAGCACGAGTTCGTCGCCTTCATGCGCGTCAACGAGCGATTCCCTGAGAATTTCTCGATCGGCCTCGACTACGTGCCCAAGGCCGAAAAGGGCAGGATTACCCTACTGCGGTGCAATGGTGACCACGGCTTTCACCAGAACCATGTCCGGGACCAGGCCTATTTCGGCGGCCACCATGTCCACTTGGCCACCCAGGAGGCAATCGACGCCGAGCTTGATCCCGACGACTTCGCCGAAGTGACCGATGCCTACGCGACCTACGAGGCAGCGCTGCTACACTTCCTGAAGTTGACGAACGTGATCGATGTGTCGAACCATTTTTCGACTATAATGAAGCAGCTTCGGCTCTTCGAGGAAGCGGGGCAAGGATGAACTACCTGGAACTCCTGAAGTCCCAATTCAACGGCCACCTGGACGTTCGCGAGAAGCGGCCAGGTGTAGTGCAGCTGCTCGTGCCCCTGTTTCACGAGGACGGGGACATGGTCGATATCTTCCTCGAGGAGTCGCCCGATGAGCGGGGTGACATCAGGGTCAACGACTCGGGCATGACGCTGATGCGGCTATCCTACTCGTACGACATCGACACCCCGAACAAGGAAAAGATCCTGCGGAAGATCCTGGCCGAGAACCGCGTCGGCTTCGACGAGGGCAACATCTACGTCGACGCCAAGCCCGAGGGCCTCTATCCCGCGGTGCTTCAGTTCGCACAGACCGTGGCCAAGGTCTCGTCGATGAAAGCCTTCAAGCGCGAGATGGTGCAGGGGCTCTTCTACGAGATGCTCGACGAATTCATCAAGGAAGAGCTCGTTCGGTTCCGGCCGGCTACCAGGGTTCTTCCGATCCCGGACCGAGACGACCTTGAGGTCCCGTATGCCTTCGAGACCAAGCACCACCCAATCTTCCTCTTCCCTGTTAAGGACAACGACTCCGCACGGCTCGCTACGATATCTTGCCTCGAGTTCCAGAGGAGGAAGCTTCCGTTCCACAGCTGCGCGGTCCACGAGAACGTCGAGGCCTTGAGCCGGAAGGATCGGGTCCGGATTCTTTCTGCCACGGATAAGCAGTTTCCTTATCTGGAGGATTTCAAGCAGCACGCGGTCGAGTATCTAGAGAGAGAGTCGGCTTAATCAATCCGCCGCGAGGAGGACAGAATGCAGTACTTTTCGGGAAGATGCGGAAGTTGTTGACAACTTCCGAAGTCCTGGCTTCCCACCGGGTAGCCGA
>JACQUT010000004.1 GCA_016267585.1 Cyanobacteria bacterium NC_groundwater_1444_Ag_S-0.65um_54_12 | reverse complement strand
CCAGAGAGGTAGGCTAGTAGAATAAGTATCCCTGCCTCTCTTTTTTTGACCAGCAAATTCTCTAATTTACTCGAATGCTAACTTCTTCATAAGAAAGTAAAAATTTAATCTGGCGAAAATAATCAGTAATCGTGACTCTTCGTATCTTCAGGAGGAATCGTGGCTAAAGGAAAAGTTTTGGCAGCCCTGATCGGAACAGTATTGATAACGAGTTGCGGCTCCTGGGGTAGTCTACCGGTCATTCCCCTTGGCACGGCGATAAATTCTGCTAAAGAACAATCGGAGGATAAGTTAGAAGTAGAATCGCGTGGTTTGATTTCACGTTGGTTACTGGATCGCAATTATAATGTCACTACCGTTACCCGCTTTTTGCAGAAGCGGCCAGCCGAAAAGGTTGCTATTCGTGGTATTTTTTGGTCAACTTATCGCACTAAGCGTGGCTGGATCTTCAAGAACGGCTACTGGAATGTTTCGCTGCGTGACGAGTTGTCGAGCGATGCCGGGGGGCCAGAGTGGAATGGGCGTCAGCGTTACAACCAAGACTACGGGCGCAATTACATTTACTGGCAAGGTTCTGCCTCGGGTTTCTTCGGTAAATATCAAGGTTACGATGATAATCTTTACGATGATTACGAAGACGACGAGCGTTTGGGCTGCGGTTCGTCACCGGGTGGCGCAAATCGAGGATCTCCTTATGACAACAGGGGACGCGCGCGTTCGGGCTATGAGCCGGAACCGACCCGCGGCAATTATCCTGATCGTCTGTCACCGGATGACTGCTATCAAGAAGGGCAAACCGGCGGTCCCGGGTGGCAGAATCGTCCTGATGAACGAACCGGGTCACCGTACCGCTCACCCCGCAATGCCTTCAGGGGTCAAGATGTCGATTTGCTGCGCATCAAAGACGATGCAAAATCGTATAACTTCAAGCTTTACAACGGGGAACGCGTCTTGGCTTTCGTATCAGGAACATCAGTCAAAGAAATCCGCTTGCTGCGGGACGGTAGCGCGATATACAAGGGTTGGTTTTGACGAGACGGCGCGTTGGTTTTTTTGGCAGCCAGTCAGGTTAGAGACATCACGTCACTAACAGTGGTTCGCCAAGGATGCCAGATGCGGAAGCGTGAGATCCAACATGGTTCGCAGTCCCGGTTTAGCACCAGGCATGCGGGGAATGGTATTGAGTAACGCTGCCACAGTAGCCAGGTCGCCGGGTAAGCCGCCCGGTACCATCAAACGCAGGTCGGGCCTACCATTTAGCAGCACTTCGTCAAGATCGTCGACATCACCCAGCGCCATCGTCAGGTCTAACTCGATGAGCGTGCTCTCGTTACTTTTGCCTTTGACTACTTGCCGTAAACCGGCTACCAGGCCTGGTGCTACCGTAATGAACTCACTCTGCAGGGTGCGTTTTGCCACTACCGGGCTAATCTCTTCTTCCAGTGCCCTGAGGCGCCAGCCTAAACCATGCGCTAGCAATGCCGCAGATTCTGCTAGCCCGATATGGCCCATTCGTCCGCACTTCAGCGCCTGGGCAAATTCCTCGCAAGTCATGCCTGCGCCAGTTTTCTTTTGCAAGTTGAAACGGCGCAAAGTAGTATTCACCATGCGCCTGACCCTGATACGGTCTACGCGTTGACAAGCAGCCGAGAGCACCAAAGGTAATACATCCATGGCAAACCCCGGATTTACACCCACCCCCACCACCGCGACACCATGCTTGGTTGCTAAAGAATCAAGATAGTGCGCTTTTTCCGCATGTTTGAGGTAAGGGAAAGCTAGCTCTTCGGTACTAGATACGATATTGCCCCCTGCTTCGATCAGTGTTTGCAGTTGCGGCAACACCTCGTCCAGAAACGAACCGGTAGTATGCAATACCACACGGGCACCTGCTAGATCGCTGGGGCGATCATTAACTACCACACCCCACGGTTCCTCACCCAGCAATGTCCCCAGATCCTGATTTACTTTGACCGGATCTACATCTATCGCTGCTTTGATGGCAAGGCCATGGCGTTCCCTGGCAGCTCTGGCAACTGCCATACCGATAGAGCCTAACCCATATAGTGCAATCGGAATGACTTCGCCAGAGAGTGTTGGTGCCTGAAAGGGAAACTGACGGCAGGTGGGCTTGATTTCCTGGCAAACCATATAATGACTCCTCGGCAAAAATAACGCTGCCAGTCTAGCAGATTCTGTCAGGTAAGGAGTGAAACAAGCAAATAAGAGTTTTATTTTGGCCGGGGCTGTTAGAATCGCTTCATGGGCAGAATCTGGCGAAAGGCAGCGATCAAGGTTGGCACTCCAGTATTTTCCCTTTTACTGATGAGTGCTGCCGTGCCGGCTACTAGCTTGCCACTCTTCGAGCTTCTGCCGGCCGAAACTATCGGCCCGGCTAGCACTACTCCAATTTTGGCTGCTGCCGCGCTTGGGTCAGGTTCTGGCCTGTTAGTACGTCACCTCGTGTCAGAAGGTAGGCTAGCGTTATATCGGCTTGACTGGCCAGCTAAATATCACTCGGCAAGCTCAGGTAGCATTGATCCGCTATGGCAAATAACAACTGCGCTTAGCTTGCGCGAGCTAGCAATCACCAGTAATTCAGCAGGGGCTCTGTTAGCTTGGGTCGAAGGTGACGAACGCGAAGAACGCTTGCACGCTCGTCGGCTATCGCTAGCGGGAAAGCCCGCTGCTGCAGCGGTATTGCTGCAATCCGGTCCGACCAGGGTTCGGGAAATTCAAGTGGGCATGACGCCAGAAGGTGATAGTCTGTTAGCCTGGATAAATCAACTAGGGGATAATTCGCGACAGCTACAACTGCGACGTCTGACGCGTCATGATGAACAACATCAGCTATTAGCTTTAGCAGAAGCTGATTACACTAGCCAAAAACTAACGCTGGCGGTTGGCGCCAAGAACTCTCTCTTGGTTTATGTACGCAGCAAGCACGCCACTAATGGCAAGAGAGTTACAAATATTCAAGCCCAAGCCAATGATTCAACGTTACCTGCACCACGCCATGAAATCGTAGCACGCTATTTGCTCGGGCATGGCAACTCTCTTGCTAACGCGCCGCTAAGGATAGCTGTCAGCAGTGAGCTAGCCCACCCCCAGTTGTTGACGCGCCCGGATTTTTTCCAAGTTTTCTGGATCGATCCGGCACGCGAAAATGGACGCACGTTACGCGGGCGCGCTTTTACCAGAATGAATTGGCACGGGCCCCCGCGGATCTTGCGAACCGATCTGCGCCCGGTAGAGCCGGTACCTTATCGCATCCTGCCTATTGATAGTAACCATTGGTTACTGGTCTGGGTACAGCGCGAAGGGCGAGGGCGAGCGATGGTGCTGGAGGCTCGCGTCTTTCATTCCACGGGCAACGCCATTAGCCCGCCACTTTTATTAGCCAGCTCTGCTGGTACTATCGTCTTGCATTCCCTGATACCGTTGCAACTTGCTGGTAGTTGGCTCGTACTTTGGGACGAAGAGATGAATGATTTGCATCACCTGCGTTATCGCTGGTTTAAAAAGGTATCTGCCCTATGAGCTTTACGGTTTCGGTAGCCCAGATCCCGTTACAGGAAGGGAATCCTGAAGCCAATTTAGCTACCGCCAAGCAAGCGGTTTGCCTGGCCGCACAGCGCGGATCAGATTTGCTGCTATTGCCCGAGCTATGGCTTTCTGGCTATGACCTGGAAAATGCCGGAGCGCTGGCGCTAGCTCCCGGCGATCCGTTCTGGGAAATAATGGGCGAGCTGGCGCAAACGGCTAATATCGCCATTGCTGGATCGGTATTGTCACGTTCGGTGGCAGGAGTACAGAATTTGCTGGTGATTTTCAGCAGTAAGGGTAAATGTCTCGCTTCTTATGCCAAGGTGCACCTCTTTGGGCCAATGAAAGAAGACAGGTATCTGGTGGCTGGTAATGGTTTGGCGATCGCCGACCTCGGCTGGTGTCGAGCCGGTCTGGCGATTTGTTACGATCTGCGTTTCCCCGAGTTATTTCGGCTGCTGGCGAGCAGCGGTGCTGCGATCATTCTTTTGCCGGCACAATGGCCGCATCCACGACTCATGCCTTGGCGCACCCTGGTGCGAGCTCGCGCCATCGAGAATCAGGTTTTCCTGCTAGCGGCCAACCGGGTAGGCAAGGCTGGCGATCTGACTTATTGTGGCCATTCTATGATCGTCGATCCAACGGGCGATATCCTGCAAGAAGCCGGCGAGCATCCGACTTTGTTAACGGTCGAAATCGATCTGGCGCAAATTATCGAGACCCGGGAGCGCATGCCGGTATGGGGCGATCGTCGCCCTGATATTTACCAACGCTGGCTAACCCCAAAGTTCCACGACTGAACTCAGCGGAAAGTGAGAACCGCCTGCACGTGCCCATGGTGGTGGTCTGCCGTCTTCCCGGTAAGTACGCCGAAGAAGGTGGGTCCTGTCCGCCATCTGAAGGCGCTCTTCCGCACCGAGAGAAAGTACGGGTAGAAGATCCACCTCATCTCGCCTCACTTTTGCGGGAATTGACCATCCTTTTTTAGCTGTTCAAGCATCATTCGCAGTTGTTCTATCTGCTGATAGAGTCTGGCTATTTCTGCTTTTTTGGCCGCAAGAGCGGTATCTTCCAGTGTCTTTTCGGATCCACGGCTTTTCGCACTGAACCTGCTAAGATCTGTAAATGTTATCAGGCGTTCTTCTTTGCCTTTTCCCGCAAGATCGCTCTCTACTTGCCCATCATTCGTGACTAGCGACGGTTTCTTCAACACTGGCTTTCTACCATGATTCACTGGTGGTTTTTGATCGGATTTCTCTACCATTACCCTGTTCCCTTCGCACAGCTACATTGCTAATTAACAAATATTATGAACACCAGGCTTATTTTTCTTGTTAAAAGACCTGTTAAATCTTT
>JACQUT010000065.1 GCA_016267585.1 Cyanobacteria bacterium NC_groundwater_1444_Ag_S-0.65um_54_12 | reverse complement strand
GTTCCCCAACCGACTTGCTGGCGCCAAGACAGTGCGGAGCTGTTTTTCCGCTTTTTTCAATCTGCGACAAACCTCCATCTGCGAGATGCCTAAGCGGCGAGAAAGTTCTGCTTGCGTGAGATCTTGAAAGTAGCGCAGCTCCAGCAGTTCACGTTGCGCTGGTGGCAACCGATTCATAGCTTCGGTAAGTACCAAGCGCTCATCTAGCTCATCCTTGGCTTCGCCAGAAAAACGGGGATCGGAAAGGCTGTCCAGCAAAGAACGCTGCTCATCATCCTCGCCCTCTAAGCCATCCTGATCGAGCCACAATACCGTGACTCGGCGATCGTAAAGTTTGACCTCGTCCACCTGTTCCAGCGTTACGTCAAGTGCCTTCGCTAACTCCGCGTTAGAAGGTTCTCGCCCAAACTCCTGCGTCAGCCTGGAGGTAACTTGCGAAAGGCGATAAGAAAGCTCCTGAAGAACGCGGGGGCCTCGCAACAAGTTTTGCCGATCCCGCAGATAATGGCGAATGTGGCCGGTTATGAAATGAACCGCATAAGTCTTGAATTCAGTATTATGGCCAATTTCATAGCGTTCGATGGCTTCAAGTAAACCTATCGAACCGACCTGTATCAAATCCTCTACCGGATCCGTACTGCGCCGCGCCAGACCTCGTGCAATTTTTTTTACTAAAGGGAGGAAATCACCAACTAGCCGTTCCTTCTCATGCGTAGGCGCGCTTTTGAAGGCCTTCTCCATGCCCTCTCTCTCCACTGAACTCTTCTTCCCACGTCACTACCATGGCTCGTGAGCTAATTTGGCTACCCGGCAATTGTTACCTGTAGGGTTCCGGCTTTTCACTCCCCATTGTGCTTGAACTGGCACAATTGCCTTACCCACTCCTAGCAGTCTAGCATGCGATTAACAGTACGCCAAGCCCCACAGTGCGTACCGGAGAAGAATGCCGCTTTGATCTCGCAATTTTTACTGCATCCATGCAGTAAATTTAACCTTATTCTGGCAAGTTGATCCGCAAAAATCGCTATATATCAGTGTCGTTAATTCAACGTTAAATCGATACGATCAACAATTCCGAGCGGAGGAGCGATGGGGATAATGCGCGGTGATGGTTCCGATGTAGTACTGGTCAACGGCCGGCCGGTGGCTTACCAGGGTATCGGCCACATCCGGCGCGACCTCACCACGGCAGCTGCAGTGCAAGCAACCACTAACGATGGCTACAAGGAATACTTTCTAGAATCACGCGATCATCGGGAACGTCTGGTAGTGTATGGCGATCGTCTCGATTTTGACTTTCAAAAGCGACAAGCCGTTCCAAAAGTGCTGTTGAATGGCAAGTCTTTTATTCTGGCTGCTCATGATGATGAACCCGTTATTGTCCGGGAAGGGTTTCTCGATGGTGCCAAAAATGGCGTCAGCACAGCCGGCGGAGCAGTAATCGAAGCTGCCAAGCAGGCTATTTCACAAATGGGTGTAGCGGGAGCCTTGGTGATTGGTATTGGTGGCAGCGCACTCATCATGAAGCGCGTTTCGCCCGCAGAACTGGGCGAAACTTTGAAGATACTAGGCAAGCCAACACTGAAACTCATTGCGCTAGTGACCGGGATTTGCACGGCCGCAGCTGGTTTGGCAGGCGGGTTAAGAGGCGCCGCTGATATTTCGCTCAAACGGCATGATACCAAGGCGATTGCCAGCGTCATCGATCTCGCCAGCACTGGTGATAACCCTTCGCCGGTTGTCACGCCGGTCCCGCCAGTGACGACAACGCCTGCTGCTAAACAGGTGGAAGTAGAAAGTTTAAAAATCGAAGCAGTGCTGACGAAGCAGACATCCACTGCTACTAGAACAAAGTAGGCACTGCCAGTTTTCTCCGAAACCCCCTCCTATCCCCCATCCACCACCACATTATTACCGGAGTCTGTGCGCAGGCTCCGGTAATAAGCTCCTGCAGCGTAGTTGTGACGTGGGGTGAAAAACTGGCACAATATTGTGATGTTGCATGCCATTGGGAGTATGATAGTTACACCATGCAAGAACTCGCCACCTCTACCAAAGCTCGGTTGCTCTCGGCCATTGCCGATCATACTGCCAAAGTAGGTGTGGCAGGCATCGGGTATGTGGGGCTGCCGTTGGCAGTGGAAAAAGCCAAGGTAGGTTTTCGGGTGCTGGGTCTCGATCGCAATCTTGCTAGAGTCGAGCAAATCAACCAGGGTACAAGCTACATCAAGGATGTCGACAGCCAGCAGTTCAAAGCTACCTGCGAGCAGGGCCGACTCTCGGCCACTACCGATTTTTCTCGCCTGGCGGAATGCGACGTGGTGGTAATTTGCGTTCCCACGCCCCTGACGGCGCATCGCGATCCCGACATCTCCTATATCGAGACCGTGGGAAAACAGCTAGCTTCCAGCCTGCGGGTCGGGCAATTAATCTGTCTGGAGAGCACGACCTATCCCGGGACTACGGAAGAGGTCCTGCTGCCGCTGCTAGCGACCAGCGGGCTAACCGTGGGTCAGGATTTCTTCCTGGCTTTTTCTCCCGAGCGTGTCGATCCCGGAAATGCCCGTTATACCACCAAGAACACCAACAAGATCGTGGGAGGCATCACTCCGGCTTGCCAGGAAGTCGCAGAAACCTTTTACCGCCAGACCATCTTGCAAGTGATCGGGGTAACGAGCCCGCGCGTGGCAGAAATGACGAAGGTCTTCGAGAATACTTTTCGGGCCGTGAATATTGCACTGGTCAACGAGCTGGCATTGCTCTGCGATCGCATGGATATAGATGTCTGGGAAGTCGTAGCATCGGCTTCCACCAAACCGTTCGGCATGATGACGTTCTGGCCCGGACCGGGAGTGGGCGGCCATTGCATTCCCATCGATCCTTTTTACCTCACCTGGAAAGCTCGCGAATACGACTTCCATACTCGCTTTATCGAGCTGGCAGGCGAGATCAATGCTTTGATGCCATATTTCGTGCGCGAGAAGATAGTGCGAGCGCTGGCGCAAGATCGCAAGAGCATCGGCGGGGCAAAGATCTTGCTAGTAGGGGTGTCGTACAAGCGGGATATTGACGATTGGCGCGAATCACCCGCACTGAAGCTGTTAGAGATCCTGGAACGCGATCAGGCAGTATGGATTTACCATGACCAGCTGGTACCAGAGTTCACCTGGCGTGAGCAATGTCACCATTCCAGCGATTTGCTGTCAGCTGCCAGTTGGGCTGATTGCACGGTAATTATGACCGATCATAGCGATGTTGCTTGGGACGAATTAGTGGCAAGATCTTGTCGAGTGGTAGACACTCGAAATGCCACTCGAGGGGTAAAAGCACATCGTGAGAGGATTCTGAAGCTGTGATACGGGTAGCAGTAATCGGGGCCGGTTATTGGGGCCCTAACTGGATCAGGAATTTGCACGAGCTAAATTGCTTGGGAGCAGTATGCGATAGCGATCCCGAACAGCTGACAGCAGTGCAAGCACGCTGGCCAGTGCCCACTACGACTTCCTATGAAGCGGTGCTGGCAGATCCGAACATAACTGCAGTGGTCATAGCTACACCGGTACACACCCATCATCGCTTGGCACGTCAAGCGCTACTTGCGCGCAAAACCGTTCTGGTGGAAAAGCCACTGGCATTGACCACCGAACAGGCAGAAGAGCTAGTAGCAATCGGGGCTCAGTCTTCTAGTACGCTCATGGTAGGACATCTCCTGGAGTATCACCCCGCTTTTTTGGCGCTGCGCGAGCGAATATCGGCGGGTTATTTAGGTGATTTGCGTCATATACGCTGTTCGCGCCTCAACCTGGGGAAATTGCGCCAGGAAGAAAACGTACTCTGGAGCTTTGCGCCCCACGATCTTTCTTTGATTCTGCGCTTGATTGGTCAGGAGCCCACTCGCGTCAACGCTTGCGGTTATCAGCTTCTGGGTACGCCGCGCGAAGACACCGTGTACGTCGATCTGGAGTTTGAGTCCGGGATCTCGGCTCATGTACATGTCAGCTGGCTGGAACCCTGTAAGTTACACCAGTTCGTGGTGATTGGCAGCCGGCGCATGGCAATATTCAACGATAGTCTGACCGAAGGCAAACTTCGCATTTATGACAAAGGGTTTACAGCAACCGAGCGGGGTTGGACCCCGCGCAACGGGGATGAGGAAATCATCAATTACCCGCCCAGCGAGCCAATGCGTGCCGAATTGGAGGACTTCTTGTCAGCCTGTCGCCAGCCAGGGCATCGACCCTTGGCTGATGGCCAAAGCGGCGTACGAGTCGTACGCGCACTCGAGCGCATCAGTGAAGTATTGGCAGCGCGTCGACCACTCCAGACTGCCGCGACCGGTGCTTTGAATCGGTGCAACTGCTCATCAGGAGGTGACTTCTGAATGATCAAAAGTGTGGAGAAAAAATATTTCGTCCACGAGTCAAGTTATATCGATGAGCCATGCAACATAGGTCAAGGCACCAAGATCTGGCATTTCAGCCACGTGATGCGTGGCGCAGTCATCGGCGATCGTTGTAATATCGGCCAAAATGTAGTTATTTCCTCCGATGTGGTCATCGGCAATAATGTAAAAATTCAGAATAACGTTTCAATATATACTGGCGTCGTCTTGGAAGATGACGTCTTTTGCGGCCCTTCCATGGTTTTCACCAACGTGGCGACTCCGCGTTCCCATGTGCCGCGCAATGACCCGCAAAAGGATTACCTGCCAACCTGCGTGAAAAAAGGAGCTGCTCTGGGAGCGAATTGCACGGTAGTTTGTGGGAATACCATAGGTGAATATGCTTTTGTAGGTGCCGGTGCCGTAGTGACGCACGATATTCCATCACATGCCATCGTCTATGGCAACCCGGCACGCGTCAAGGGTTGGGCTTGTGAATGCGGCGTCAAGTTGACCGAGGCCGGGGCGGGAATCTGGGTTTGTCACGTTTGTGGCGATCGCTATGAGCAGGTGAGCACCGGGCTCGAAAAGATGGGGGGCGATTAGCGTAGTTTGAAGATCCTCACCGTAGTCGGAGCACGCCCCCAGTTCATCAAAGCAGCGCCCTTGAGCCAAGCGCTCAGGCAACAGCACAATGAAGTGCTGGTACATACGGGGCAGCATTACGATACCGAACTGTCCGCTAGTTTTTTTTGCGAGTTAGCTATTCCGGCACCTGACTATCAGCTCGGGGTCGGCTCTGGTCCGCATGGAGCCCAGACTGCCGCCATGCTGACCAAGCTGGAAGAAGTGATCGTTATAGAACGGCCAGATCTGGTGCTAGTTTATGGTGATACCAACTCGACGCTGGCCGGGACGCTCGCCGCGTCCAAGTTACGAGTTCCGCTGGCTCATGTGGAAGCAGGCGTGCGTAGCGGAAACTGGCGCATGCCAGAAGAGTGCAATCGCGTGCTCACCGATGCGGCAGCCGATCTGCTGCTGGCGCCGACCCAGACGGCAGTTGACCATTTGCAGCGCGAGAGTGTGCATGGACAGATCTGCTGGGTAGGTGACGTCATGCTCGATGTGCTGTTAGCTTATTCGCAGCAAATAGTCGAGAGCACTGTATGGGAACGCTGGGGACTGGTGCCCGGTAGCTATTACGTGGCAACTGTGCATCGTGCCGAAAATACCGATGATCCGCTTCGGCTGCAAGCGATCCTGCAAGCTTTTCGCGCGCTGAAGCTGCCGCTTATCTGGCCGCTTCATCCTCGGACCCGCAAGCAGATCACTGCGTCTGGTCTAATTAGCTATCAAACTCCCGGCTGGATCGCTCCGGTGGGATACCTGGATATGCTGGCGCTGGTCAAAGGAGCACGCTGTCTGCTGACCGATTCTGGAGGGTTGCAAAAAGAGGCGGCGTTTCTTGGTACACCTTGCGTAACCTTGCGGGAAGAAACTGAATGGCCAGAGACCATAGAGCTTGGCTGGAATCGTTTGTCAGGAGTGGTGACCGACCAGATTGTCGCTGCGGTTTCGCATGCCAATCAGAATGGTCGTCAACTTCACCAGCTCTTTGGCGGAGGTCAGGCAGCGCAGCGGATTGTAGAAGCTATTACCAGTCTTCAGTCAAAAAAATGAAGCAAACCGCTGATTTCATTATCGTCGGTGCGGGTATTGTCGGATTGGCCATTGCCAGAGAGCTTAAACTGCGGCATCCGGAGTGCCATGTCATAGTTCTGGAAAAAGAACGAGAAATCGGTCTACATTCGAGCGGCCGTAACAGTGGCGTGTTGCACTCGGGCATTTATTACCCGGAGAATTCTCGCAAGGCCAAGGTTTGTGCCGCTGGAGCCCAGGAAATGGCCGAATATTGTGCCCAGCATCGCTTACCCATCGCTCGGCTGGGCAAGGTCATTCTCCCAGTTCGAGCCGATGATGATAAGCAACTGGAATTGTTGCTAGCGCGAGCGAAGTCCAACGGAGCGCGTGCCGAGCTGTTGAATACTCAGCAACTCCATGAACTTGAGCCCGCTGCGCATTCCATCACCGGCAAAGCACTTTATTCGCCTGACACCGCGGTGATTGATCCCAAGCTCGTACTTGGCCATCTGGCAGCTACCTTGCAGCAGCAAGGAGTGGAAATCAGGTATGGTTGTTCATTTGATGAAGTTCTGGTCGAGCGGTCAACGATCGTCAGTAACGGTGCGGTATGGCATTATGGCAGGCTGTTCAATACTGCTGGTTTGCATGCCGATCGAGTCGCGCGAGCCTTTGGGATTGGTCGGCAATATACGATTCTACCTTTCAAGGGAATTTATTATCGTCTCTCGGAAGCAGCAGACTTTGCAGTCCGCCACCTGATTTACCCGGTACCCGATCTGCGAGTTCCTTTCTTGGGTGTGCATTTTACGAAGAGCATAAACGGGCATATCTATTTAGGGCCAACCGCGGTGCCGGCGTTCGGTCGCGAGAACTATGCAGGCTGGCAAGGGGTAGAGGTAGACGAACTAGTGCATATCATTTTTAATCTCTGTAAGCAATATGCGCGCAATACCCAAGGCTTTCGACAGTTTGCCACAGAGGAAGGCTTGCGCTTCTTCAAGCCGCATTTTGCCGCGGCTGCGAAAGCTCTCGTGCCAAAGTTACAGGTCAAGCATCTGATCAGCAGTCAAAAAGTTGGACTGCGAGCTCAACTGCTGGATCTCAAGAAACAAGAACTGGTCATGGATTTCGTCATAGAGCACGGCAAAAACTCGACGCATGTATTGAATGCCGTTTCCCCGGCTTTTACTAGCGCATTTAGCTTTGCACGTCTGGTATTGAACGAGACAGGAGTGGCTTGATGGTTCTAAAAGGTAAACGATTATTGGTAATTGGCGGTGCGGGTTTGATAGGCTCTCACACGGTTGACGAGCTATTGAAGGAAGATGTCGCCGAAATACGCATTTTCGACAACTTTTCGCGTGGCAAGTTAGAGAACTTGACCAGCGCCTTGCGGGATCCGCGAGTTAACATTTTCCAGCTAGGCAGTGAACTCCTGCACCGCGATCTTCTCGATGTTGCCATGAAGGGAATTGACGGCGTTTTCCATCTGGCAGCATTGTGGCTCTTGCACTGTCAAGATTTCCCGCGTTCTGCCTTCGAAGTCAACATCGGCGGCACCTTCAACGTGATCGAGGCATGTCTCAACAATGGCGTCAAACGGCTGGTTTACTCATCTTCGGCTTCCGTCTATGGTGATGCCGTAAGTGAGCCCATGACGGAAGATCATCCGCACAACAACCATAATTTTTATGGTGCAACCAAGATCGCTGGCGAGCACATGTGCCATGCGCTTTACCAGCGCTACCAGAATACTGACCGGCATTTCGATTACGTCGGTTTGCGGTACATGAATGTCTACGGTCCGCGGCAAGACTATCAAGGCGCCTATATCGCGGTTATCATGAAGATGCTCGATCAACTGGACAAGGGTTTACCGCCTATCATCTACGGCGATGGCTCGCAAGCTTATGATTTCGTCTACGTTGGCGATTGCGGCGCTGCTAACGTCTGCGCGATGAAAGCCGCTACGACCGACACCTTCTATAATGTCGGTAGAGGCATCAAGACAACCATCAAGGAGCTGGCAGAACTCATACTAGAGATCACTGGATCGCAACTCGCGATCCGGTACGAGCCGGCAGGCACCACTTTCGTGAAAAACCGGATCGGTTGCCCGAAGAAGGCAGACCGAGAAATTGGGTTCAAGGCCAAGGTAGAACTTCATGAGGGATTGACGAAACTGATCGAGTGGAGAAACTCGCATAAGGAAGAAGTAGCGCTGCGGCGCCGTGAGGCTGGTATCAGTGAACTCGAATATTCAAGTGCGTAACATCAACATTTCTTTGCCCGCCACGGGGGAAGATGAGTGGCTAGCGGTTCGCGAGCCTTTGATGACCGGCTGGCTCACGCAAGGCCCCCAGGTGGCGGCTTTCGAGCATGCCTTCGCAAAACGGCATCAGTCCAAACATGCAATAGCCACTACTAGCTGCACGACGGCCTTGCATCTCATCTTGTCCGCCATGGGCGTGGGTCCTGGTGATGAGGTCATCGTTCCAGCTTTTACGTGGGTAGCTACAGCGAATGTTGTGCTGTTTTGCGGAGCTACTCCGGTACTGGTTGATGTGGACCCCCTGACCTACAACATGGATTCCGACCAGGTGGCCGCCAAGATCTCTCCGCGTACCAAGGCCATCTTGCCGGTCCATCTCTTTGGTCAATGCTCCGACATGACTGCGATCGCCCAGACAGCTCCCGGGATTCCGCTCATCGAAGACGCCGCTTGCGCGGCCGGGGCATTATATCGTGGCCGCTCAGCCGGCACTCTGGGATTGGCCGGGGCATTCTCTTTTCACCCCCGCAAGTCCATCACGACCGGAGAAGGCGGCATGATCACCACTGACGATGACTGCTTGGCAGATACCATCAACATGTTACGCAACCACGGGGCGAGCATCTCGGAAGAACAACGGCACCATGGCCCTCGCCCTTACCTGCTGGGAGAATTCAACCTGCTCGGTTACAACTATCGTATGACCGACCTGCAAGGAGCAGTAGGGGTAGTCCAGCTGACCAAGCTTGATGGCTTCCTGGCAGAGCGGCAACGCTGGGCGGATTACTATGCCAAGGAACTGGCAGGGGTAACGTGGCTTCGTACGCCAGAAGTCCCGACTGACTATCAACATGCTTGGCAAGCGTATGTCTGCTATGTAGATGAAAGCAAAGCCCCCATGCCGCGTAACGAGATCATGGCGGTCCTGCAGGCTAAAGGAATCAGTACACGTCCGGGTACCCATGCTGTCCATCTGCTCGGATACTATCGGGAACGATTTGGCTACCGCCCAGATGATTTTCCCGGCGCTCGAGATTGTGATCGTCATACGATGGCCATTCCCCTGCACAATCGGATGACTGCTGACGATTTCGAATACATAGCGCAGACGCTCAATTCGATTTAGGAAAGGATGTTTGCTGTGACGGCTTTAGACCGGCTAGGTATCGACACTTTAGTGTATACCAAGCGTGAGAGTTCTTCGAATAAGCAGAATCAAACAGCTGATGCCTTTGGCTTCAAGTGGAGCAAACGTGATACCTACGAGTCTGAAGCTGTCAAGGAAGCAGCCAGGTGCTGGTTGTTAGAACGCTATTGCGGCAATGATCCTCGACTTTTGGATGATTGGCTGGCGGGCGGTCGCAAGCTAATACTAGATGCCGGCTGTGGTGCCGGGTTATCCGCTCTGCTGCTTTTTGCGGGTTACCTGACGTATCATGATTATCTCGGGGTCGATATTTCCAACTCCGTTGAAGTTGCAGCCTTGCGGTTTCAGGAGGCGGGAATCAAGGGGGACTTTTTGCAGGCCAATATATTAGATCTACCCATACCTGACGAGTCAGTCGACATCATCTTTTCTGAAGGGGTACTGCATCATACTGACAGTACGCGAGATGCCATATTGAAACTTGCAACCAAGCTAAAGCGAGCTGGCCGTTTCTTGTTTTATGTCTACGCCAAGAAGGCGTTAATCCGGGAATTTACGGATGACGCTATTAGAGGATATCTGGCCGAACTCTCCGACGAAGTGGCCTGGGAGGTGCTCATGCCGCTTACCAAACTAGGGGCAGAGCTAGGCAAGCTGCAAATCGAGTTAGATGTTCCGGATGATATCCCGTATCTTGGCATCAAGGCTGGGAAAATTGATCTGCAGCGCTTTTTCTATTGGAATATCTGCAAAGCTTACTACCGCCCGGACTACAATTTGGCGGAGATGAACCACGTAAACTTTGATTGGTATCGTCCCCTGAACTGTCATCGCCATACCGAGAAAGAAATACGTTCGTTTTGCCAAGAGGCCGGTTTGGAAATCGAGCGTTTCGATTCGCAAGAATCCGGATTCACGGTCATAGCCAGGAAAATCTGAAAGGTGTGCGGAATTACCGGTTTCTTTAACCTTGATGGCGAGCCGGCCTCGCCAATTCTCCTGCGTCGGATGACTGATGCCATCGCACATCGCGGACCAGATGGCGAAGGCTTTTATATTGACAGTTTCATCGGCCTGGGTCATCGGCGGCTGGCCATCATCGATCTATCGCCGGCTGGCCATCAGCCCATGGTCACCAGAGATGGACGTTATGCGCTCAGTTACAACGGAGAGATTTACAATTACCAAGAACTGCGGCTCGAGCTAGAAGCTCTTGGTTACCAGTTCCACTCGCGCACCGATACGGAGGTTGTGCTATATGCCTTCGCCCAGTGGGGACAGCGGGCTCTCGATCGCTTTAACGGCATGTTTGCGCTCGCCCTCTGGGATAAACAACAACAAGAACTCTTCCTGGCTCGAGATCGTTACGGCATCAAGCCACTTTATTATACCAGCTGTGGCACTCATTTCTTGTTCGGCTCGGAGATCAAGGCAATCCTGGCTCATCAGGACTTTCAGGTAGCCATGGACCATGAGGCGTTGCTAGAGTACTTCACCTTTCAGAATTTTTTTACGGATCGAACCCTGTTCAAAGGGGTAAGAATCTTGCCAGCCGGAACCCACTTGCGCCTGCGGCTGGGCGATCGTTACCTGCCGCCGCCAGTTCGTTATTGGGATTATCATTTTGCCGAACCTGATCAGCCATTACCGGAACGTGAGTACATTGAAGAGCTCGATCGCCTTTTTCGCCAGGCGGTTAATCGCCAGCTCATGAGTGATGTCGAACTGGGCTCTTACCTGAGCGGTGGCATGGACTCCGGATCCATTACGGCTATAGTCGCTGCCCAGCTACCTTACTTGCGTACTTTTACCTGTGGTTTCGATCTCAACTCCGCATCCGGCCTGGAACTCGCATTTGACGAGCGAGCCAAAGCTGAATACATGTCTTATCTCTTCAAGACCGAGCATTATGAGATGGTTCTCAAGGCAGGCGACATGGAGCGGATCATGTCCAAATTGACATGGCATCTAGAGGAACCACGTGTAGGTCAGTGCTATCCAAATTACTACATAGCTCAGCTAGACAGTAAGTTCTTCAAGGTGGTCCTTTCGGGTGCTGGTGGTGAGGAGCTTTTTGGCGGTTATCCTTGGCGTTATTATCGAGCCGTGGTCAACAACAATTTCGAGCAGTATATCGACAAATACTATGAGTTCTGGCAGCGCCTGATCCCCAACAATTCGATCAAAGAAGTTTTTCGGCCGATTTTTAAAGAAGTAGGCAATGTCTGGACCCGGGAGATTTTCCGGAACGTGTTTGTCAAGCCAGTTCATGAATTGACCACTCCGGAAGACTACATAAACCATTCTCTTTACTTCGAGACAAAAACCTTTTTACATGGCTTGCTTGTGGTGGAAGACAAACTAAGTATGGCTCATAGCCTGGAAGCCAGGGTGCCTTTCCTGGACAATGATTTGGTCGATTTTGCCATGCAGGTGCCGGTAAAACTGAAGCTGGGTAATCTTGGCGAAGTCATACGGCTTAACGAGAACGATCCCGGAAACAAGACCCGGCAGTACTTCGAAAAGACTAACGATGGAAAGTTAATCCTGCGCCAAGTCATGGAGCGCCATATCCCACCGCTGGTAACTCAGCGCGAAAAGCAGGGATTCTCCGCACCGGATGCCAGCTGGTTCAAGGGTGAAAGCATCAATTACGTCCGTCGGGAGCTTTTTAGCAAACGTACCAGGATTTATGACTTTCTCGATCGCGAAGCTATTCAGGCTCTGGTCAACGAACATCTGGAAGGTAAGCAGAACCGGAGACTGCTCATCTGGTCCCTGCTCAACGTCGAGTGGTGGTGCCGGAAGTTTTTGATTGGCGATTGAAGGGTTTTTAGTTTTCGTTGACATGTTCTGCGTAGATTGGCTAGGCTGATGGAAATGAATAGGGTTAAATTCGGCACTAAAGCTGAAACCCTGAGCTTATTGAAATACTTGGTCTCCAAGGCCAAGTTCCTGGAACTCTATTATTTCGATGTCAGCGCGTGGAACGACGACAAGGACGCAATCCTTGAGCAAATAGTAGCTAGTTTTCAGCTACAGCCAATTGCAGTGCGAAGCAGCGCGATGGCGGAAGACACTTCCGTCAATTCTATGGCCGGTGCTTTTGTTTCTTGTCTGGCTGTGGATGGGAGCGATCGCCTGGCAATAGAACGTGCTATTCAGGCGGTCATAGCCTCCTATTCCGGTAATCCGAAGGACCAAATCCTCATCCAGCCGATGCTAGCAGACGTTGCGATCAGTGGTGTGATCGCCACTCATGTGCTGAATGACGGAGCACCATACTATGTATTCAATTATGACGATAGCTCTGGCAAGACTGACACCATAACTGGTGGTACTGGAGCCAACAAGACGGTATTGATCTATCGAGAAGCTCTTGACGGTTATGTCGAGTCCTCAAGGCTGCTCAATTGGTTGATGCTGATCAAAGAAATTGAATTACTTTGCGGAAAGATCCCCCTCGAAATCGAATTTGCAGAAACCCGAACCGGAGATGTCTACCTGCTACAGGCACGGCGTATCACTGTCGAAAAGCACTGGAATCGTGGAATATCTCAACGTATCGACAGTACCCTGCATCACGTCAAACAATGCATCGTCGAAAGATCAGTGCCAGTCAAAGGCCTTGCTGGTTCTCGCACGATTCTTGGTGAAATGCCGGACTGGAATCCTGCGGAGATCATCGGTACGTGTCCTTCTCCACTCGCCATCAGCCTTTATCGTCGACTGATAACAGACAGGGTCTGGAAAGAAGCTCGGGAGGTCTTGGGCTACAGAAAGATACCAGAGATCGGATTGATGACCATCATTGCCGGTAAGCCCTACATTGATGTTCGTCTGAGTTTCAATTCGTTTCTTCCTTCCGGCCTGGAAGATCGGATTGCCAATAAACTGATTGATGCCTGGCTCGATCGGTTGGGATCTCATCCCGAGTTCCACGACAAAATCGAATTTGAAGTAGCTTCAACCGCCCTGGATTTTAATTTTGGGGAAATTGTCAAGGAGCGTTATCCGGAGGTCTTGAGCGCCGAAGAATTCGTGGAATATCGGGCCTGTCTTGGGCATCTTACGAGGAGCTGTCTAGACGTCAGTGAGAAAGGCAGTCTCAAGCGCGCATTGCAAGAGAATGCCAAGCTAGAGCGGCTAAATACTGGTCACTCAAAGTCGAGAAATATCTCGACTTTGAGTGGTTTACTACTACTAGCCCGGCAGATGCTAGAAGAATGCGAGCGGTCAGGAACATTACCCTTTGCGATCGTAGCTCGTCATGCGTTCATCGCCGAGGCATTACTCCGTTCTGCGGTAGCGCGACAGGCCCTCTCTATTCAGCGGTTAGCCACATTCCGTGCATCGCTCAGAACGGTCACTAGTGAAATGGTTGGCGACCTAGAAAAAGCCTGTAGCGGTGAACTTTCGAAAGAGCGCTTTCTGGAAAACTATGGCCATTTGAGACCTGGAACCTATGACATCTTGTCCAAGCGTTATGACCAGCGTGACGATCTATTCCAGGAATGCATACTCCCCGAGAAGAACCGGGACG
>JACQUT010000060.1 GCA_016267585.1 Cyanobacteria bacterium NC_groundwater_1444_Ag_S-0.65um_54_12 | reverse complement strand
GTCTTGAATCGTCCGCCGATTGCCAATGTCGAGCAAATTATCATCATTTTTTCCGCCATGCAGCCGGATTTCAATCCACTGGCCCTGGATCGGTTCCTGGTGTTAGCGGCGCTGAACGATATAACCACCGCTATTGTCATAAATAAGCGAGATCTGGTAAAAACCGACTACCTGAGTGAGATTGTCGAGCCATACCGGTCACTAGGCTATCTGGTGGCTACCGCCTCGGCACGCCAAGGTGAAATTGCGGAGCTAAGAAACTTACTGGCGTCTAAAGTTTCGGTATTTGCCGGTCCTTCCGGAGTAGGAAAATCATCATTACTCAATGCTTTGGATCCGAGTCTTTTACTCAAGGAGGCACCCGTCTCGGAGAAGTCAGGCCGCGGCCGTCATACCACTACCTGTGCTTCCCTCTATCCCATAGCAGATGGTTTGGTTGCCGATACCCCGGGTTTCAGCCATCTGGAATTTCCGGTCTGTCCACCCGAGCTGTTGGCCTGGTGCTATCCGGAAATGTGTGCCTATATCCCGCTTTGTCCGCTTTCTCGGTGCCTGCATGACAGCGAGCCGGGCTGTCAGGTAAAAGCCCAAGCTAAAGTTCTGGCTAGCCGGCAAGAGAGTTACCGACGCCAGCTAGCTGAACTCAGCGACCTTTGGCAAAGTGCCCGAACTACCAGTAACAAGGCCGAGCCAGCTACTAAGCTTATCGGACCACGAAAGCGCTTGATTCGCCTTGATACTACTTTGCGGGAAATGTCACGAAAAACCGCTCGGCAACAATTGAGCGGTGATCTGGCAGCTTTGACCGCCGAGCGCTCTGGCATGGATGAAACAGCAGATGCGTGAGAAAACCAGTTGGCGTGGGCCTGCATGGTAACATTGAGCACTTGCACTTACTTGCAAGGAGAATTATTTTGCTATGAACAATCCAACGGGTATGGTGGCATTAGTGATGGCGGCAGGGAAAGGTACCCGGATGGGTTCTGCACGCCCCAAGGTGCTACATGAGATAAGTGGCGAGCCGCTGCTAGGGTTTGTGCTATCGACATTGGGTAAGCTGCGGAAACTCGGCTGGATCGACCGGGTCATCGTGATTGTGGGGCATGGTGCCGAGCAAGTTCGAAACTACCTGCACCACAATTGGCCGTGGGCCGAATATGTCGAGCAAATGCCACAACTAGGTACTGGCCATGCCGTCCATGCAGCAGCAAAAGCGCTGGAAGGCTTTGGTGGAACGGTCTTTATCTTGAGCGGAGACGTCCCGCTGTTGCGGGTTGAATTGCTACAAGAGCTAGCGGAAGTACACCGTACTGCAGACGCCCAGCTTACTCTCTTGACGGTGAATAATCCGACACCGGATGGCTATGGCCGCATCTTACGCGGGTTAGACGGGAAATTGAGTGGCATTGTCGAACAACGAGACGCCAACAGTTCCCAGCGCGCTATCTCCGAGATCAATGCTGGTATCTATCTCGCCCAATGGCCAGTTTTGCAAGAAGCACTCGGCATGCTCGGTACTGCCAACGATCAGGGGGAATACTACTTGACCGATGCTATTGCTCATTTGGTGCGAGCTGGTCAGCGCGTCGCCACGCTCGAGACGAATGATATTGCTGCTACGGCTGGAATAAACACCAGAACAGAGTTAGTGGCGGCCAGTGCCGAATGGCGGCAGCGGGTCTGCGCGTATTGGCTAAATCGCCAAGTAACCATTGAAGATCCTGCTAGTACCTTCATAGGACCGCGCGTCGAGATCGGTCCGGATACCATATTGGAGCCAGCAGTACAGCTTCACGGATGCACTTGTATCGGAGCGGGTTGTCGCATTGGTTCTTACACCAGATTGGTAGATGCACTGATTGGCAATGAAGTGCTCATCAGAGCTTCGGATATCGTGGAAAGCCAAATCGGAGACGGAACTACCGTAGGGCCTTTTGCACGCTTGCGCGATCACGTCGTGGTAGGAGAAAAAGCGCGGATTGGCAATTTCGTCGAACTAAAGAAAGTACAATTTGGTGATGGTGCCAAAGCTGCGCATCTTACCTATCTAGGTGACGCCCAGATCGGTGAGCTGGCAAATATCGGTTGCGGGGTAGTGACCTGCAACTATGATGGCGAGCGCAAGCATCGCACCATCATCGGTCCTGGTGCGTTCATCGGTACTAACAATACCTTGGTAGCACCGCTGGAAATCGGTCAAGAGGCATACACGGCAGCTGGTTCTACCATCACGGAAAATGTACCGGCAAAAGCTTTAGCTTTGGGACGTGCCAGACAAATTATCAAGGAAGGCTGGGTAATGCGACGCAAGAATCGTCTTACGACTTCCCGACCAAGTGAGGTATAGCGAAACCTTGAAGGACGTCATGACAGAAAGATCTATAGCGGAGGAGCGATTGGCACAACTAAAGGGACGTATTCCCCATCGCGTGCTAAAGCTTTTTTCTGGCTCGGCTAATACGGACCTGGCTCATGAGATTGCAGAGTTACTGGGCATAGAAGTGGGACCCATCCGGATCGCTAACTTCTCGGATGGCGAGATCTACGTACAAATCCAGGAATCAGTGCGCGGAGCGGATGTTTTCTTGGTTCAGCCGATTTGCCACCAGGTTAATTACAACTTGATGGAACTTTTCATCATGCTAGACGCCTTCAAGCGAGCTAGCGCGCGGCAAGTAACGGCGGTTATTCCATATTTTGCCTATGCGCGCCAAGATCGCAAAGCCCAAGGGCGGGAAGCCATTACTGCCAAGCTAGTAGCCGATCTGCTAACTACGGCCGGTGCAGATCGCATTGTGGCCCTCGATCTGCATGCGCCGCAAATCCAAGGTTTTTTTAATATCTTGGTCGACCATCTCTTTGCCACACCCGTATTAGTTCGTTGGATGCAGCGGAAGAAAGTGGAAGATGAGGGTTTGGTCATCGTGTCGCCAGACGTGGGCGGAGTTACGCGAGCCAGGGTTTTTGCCAAGAAACTTGATGCACCGATCGCGATCATCGACAAACGTCGGCCCAAGCACAATATTGCGGAGGTCCTCCATGTTATCGGTGACGTGCGCGGGCGGGTAGTAGTAATAGTCGATGATATGATCGATACTGCCGGAACCCTGGCCGAGGTATCCAAATTACTGGTACGCGAAGGAGCGCGTGAAGTCT
Source organism: Cyanobacteria bacterium NC_groundwater_1444_Ag_S-0.65um_54_12 (assembly GCA_016267585.1). Lineage (GTDB taxonomy): Bacteria > Cyanobacteriota > Sericytochromatia > S15B-MN24 > VGJW01 > JACQUT01. Next base: position 3,094 of record JACQUT010000060.1, on the reverse strand, counting down.
ATGCCGCTGCAACCCATGCGGTACTTTCCGGTCCAGCTATCGATCGCCTTTCCAGCGCTCCGATTAAAGAGATTGCCGTCACTAATTCCATCCCGGTTCCCGCCGATCGACGTTTACCAAACCTTACCATTCTATCCATCGCCGATTTGCTGGCCGAAGCAATTATGAGAATTCACGAAGATCTCTCGGTTTCTACCCTCTTCGAGTGAGCAACCATTCACTTGTAAAAGCGATCGTAGGCCTCGGTAATCCGGGGCCACGTTATGCAAATACCTGGCATAATGCTGGGTTTGCGGTAGTCAGTGAGCTAGCGCGACGCTGGGGTAGCGCTGGTAGTCGAGATAACTACTTTTCTGCCATGATAGCGGAAGCTCGAGTGGCTGATGGCAAGGTGCTACTGGTACAACCTCTGACCTTCATGAACCTTTCTGGTTTGACGGTACGAAACATTGTCAAATTCTACAAAATTCCCCTAGATAAACTGGTGGTCGTTTCAGACGATGTGGATCTTCCCATAGGTTCATTGCGTTTACGCAAAAAGGGTTCCGCAGGTGGGCAAAAAGGCCTCCAATCCATCATAGACCACCTAGGTTCCATGGACTTTCCGCGCCTGCGGATCGGTATCGGACCCAAGCCAGCGCGCACTACACTGGAAGAATGGGTGTTATCCAAAGTCCCGGCCCAGGAATGTGAAAAATTCGAGCTTGCCATCTACCGTGGCGCGGATGCCCTGGAGTTCTGGGCTGAGCAAAGCGATTTCGAACTAGCTATGAACCGCTTCAATGCACCGTGCTAACGCACCCATGGGGCAGCTCCGCCACTGGATGGCAATAACCGGTTTGACTGCTCATCAGGGTCACTTTCTGGCTCTTGCCCAGCCGTGCCGGCACGGCCGGGAACCCGGTATCGGTACTCTCTGCCGCCGGTGGCGATGGTTAGCATTACAATTCTTCATTTATACCATGACAGCTAAGGCTTGCTTGTTTCAGTTGGCTCACGTATCTTTGACATTGTTCCGCAATAGACCAGAAAGCAACATGTTACGCTACATATCTTCTCTTGTCGGGAACCGTGACAAACCGGAGGTGGTGAGACCAGATGCCTACGCCCGGATCAGTTCCTTTTTACGATTCCCAGGGTAGCCTCACCGCGGATAATTCCAATTTCTTCTGGGACGACAGCGGCGATCGCATGGGAATCGGTACCGCTAGCCCGGGCTATCGGCTAGATGTCCAGGGTGCCGGCAACTTCGCGGGACCGGTAGCCATATCAGGCAACCTCGGGATCCGCACGATCGCGCCGGATTCCTCCTTGCACATCCGGGGCGGGGGTATGCAGCTCGAGGCGCTGGCCAATCCGACGACCGCCCCTGCTGTCACACCGTCGGGAACCGGAACTCACAGTTATACTTATTACATCGTGGCCCTGGACCAGAACGGCAACAAGACAGCGCGGTCGCCGGCTGCTACGACCGTGACGAATTGTCCCGCGCCGCCGAACAATGCAGTGAGCTGGAATGCCATTACCGGGGCTGCGAGTTACGACCTGCTCCGTTCCGCTGACGGGGGTGCCATAGAACTGGTCCAGAACGTTTCGGGTGCCAGTCATACTGATACGAGTGCCAGCACCACTAGCTACCCGGTTCCTGCTCGGAACACCACGGCTGACTTCCGGATCGCTGGCAAGCTCAGCACAGCCCTACGTGAACGTCAAGGACTACGGTGCCAAGGGCGATGGAACGACGGATGACACTGTCGCCATCCAGGCGGCCTTCGCTGCGGTGGCCAGCAGCGGCGTCAAGCAGCAGGTGCTCATCCCACCTGGGACTTACCGGATCGCCAGTGGGCTTTCGGCTGACCTCAGCTATTGCAGCATCAAGGGCCATGGCGCGGTCATCGATGCCTCGGCCTTGTCCGCTGGCTCGGCGCTCTTGCTCACCGGTTCGGTGTCTTTGCCCTACTACCAGGCGACCAGCAGCATTGAGGGAATCGAGCTGAAGGGACCGCAGCCAGCAAGTTCTTGGGATCCAGGAAACCCGAACACGGTGATCGGCATCAAGTGCCACACCGCCGTGTCTACCGGCAACGGCACCAGCCACAGCTACTTTACCAATCTGTCCATCCACGGTTTCGGTACCGGGTTGTACCTGGGATCTCGGCACTACTGCACCCAGTTTGCCAACTCGGATATCTTCGCCTGCGGCACCGGCGTCCATTGCCCGCCCACGACCGAGGTGGAAGATGCCGGAGAGCGTACTACCTTTCATGGCTGCACGTTCTTCAACTCGGCTCTGGCGATCGAGATCGAGAATGATATTGGCGGCTATAACTTTCTTTTCTGTTCATTCGACTACAACGTCAAGCAATTAGCGGTCAACACGGCCAAGGTGTGGCTCACCCACTGCCACATCGAAGCTTACAAGGGAAACGATCCACCAAATCACGGTCCGACTTACCCGGGCACTCCCATTACCGTCTCGGGGGCCGGTGGCACTCTGGTCTGTTCCGGATGCTGGATATTGCTCAATGGCTCGGGAACGCCGGCTCACAGCTACACGATCAGATGCGATGCCGCGGCAGGCCAGGGTGGTGGCGCTCTCTTCACCGGCTGTTTCTTCAACAATCTTGGCACCCCCACCGGTGAATTCGCCGACCCGGCGGGTACCGGAAGCGTGATAGTCCAGAACTACTTTTCGTACAACCAGACGGACAACCCGCCGCTGTTATCTACCGGCGCCCGGTACAATCTGCTGGCCGATGGCAGTTTCGAACAAGGGATTGAGGACAATATCTTCATCTGGCAGGATGACAACAATCCCGATCTCGCTTCGTTGACACTCGGTTCGAACATCCAGCTGCTGCGATCGAATGCCGAGGCCCGGTCGGGTACCTGGTCGCTCGAGGTCCAAAAGTCAGGGGCTGCAGGCACCGGTGCGAGCTTTGCCCTTGCCGTTCCGGTTTCTGAGGGTGCTCATCCCAGCTACCGGCTCTATTACAAGATTTCCGCTGTTCCCGCCACTACCGGGAGCTTCGAGAGGGGTGCACGCGGCAGGAATGGTTAACTTCTGGACGATCGCGGAGCAGAAGGTCATGCT
>JACQUT010000059.1 GCA_016267585.1 Cyanobacteria bacterium NC_groundwater_1444_Ag_S-0.65um_54_12 | reverse complement strand
CAAGTGACACTGCGCCGGAAAAATTGCTGCACCAACGAATTTTCAGAGGCACCGATGGCCGCTGCCGAGCCAAAAGCAATCAAACGCCCTTCATGAAGCATGCCGATATAATCAGCAATCTTACGAGTAGTCACTATATCATGACTGATTACCAGCACCGTGTGATTTTCTTTCAATGCCAGGAGCAGACTGTCAATATCGTTGGATTTGACAGGATCGAGGCCACTGGTGGGCTCATCGAAGATCAAGAGTTCGGGTTCCAGAACAATTGCCCTGGCAATCCCTGCTCGCTTTCTCATGCCACCTGACAGATCGGTCGGCCACTTCGCCTCATGGCCAGCTAAGCCCACCAGCTGCAATTTCTCACACACGATGCGCCGGATCTCACGCTCGCTTGACCGGGTATGGCGCCGCAGCGGGAAAGCGACATTTTCCCCCACGCTAAGTGAGTTGAACAGTGCACCATCTTGGAAACACATTCCTATTTTGCGCCGAATAATGAAAAGCTCGCGCTCCCGTAGGGCTGCAATATTTTGCTCGCCAAACCAGATCTCTCCGGAATCGGGACGGTGTAGGCCTACCAGAAGCTTGGCGAAAACTGACTTTCCTACGCCGGAGGGACCAATCATCACCGTTGTCAAACCCCGTGCGATGTGGCAATCGATATCCCGCAAGATGGCTTGTCCGCCAAAGGCTTTAGATAGCCCTATCACTCTGATCATTGGCCGTAAAATGCCTCAGAAATAAGATAGTTTGCTAGCACGTCAGCGATCGCCATCGCCACCATTGCTCGGGTGACGGCGCGCGAAACGCCGCGTGGCCCGCTTTGGGCATTAAAGCCGTAATAAGTAGCAATTAAACCCGTCAATGCTGCAAACACGGCACCCTTGAGCATGCCGATACCCAGATCATGTGGTGCCACGAAACGTGCGACCTCGCGCCAAAACACTTCGGGGGTGACCGATAGCTGCTGCACGGCCATGGCAAAACTGGCACCCAGAGCGGCAGCGTCGGCAAATATGACCAGCAAGGGTGTCGCCATGACGAAAGCGATGATGCGCGGTAATAGCAGATAGCGATAAGGATCGGTGCCGATCACTTCCAATGCGGCTATTTGCTCGGTGCTGCGCATGACAGCCAATGTCGCGGTCAAGCTAGTGCCTGGCTTGGCTGCCACCATCGCACTGGCCAGCAAAGGCGCTAATTCGCGCAAACATACCAGACCAGCATACGAACCCACCAGAGTCTCGGTACCCAAGGCGCGAAAGGCATGAAACCCCATCAACGTCGCGGTGGCCCCGATAAAAACCGCCACCAGCAATACCGGCAAGATGGTCTCGAAGCAGATGCACCGAAAGTGCAAAAATAGCAGAGAGTATTCCGGTGGTCCACCGGGTCGTGCCAAGCGTCCCAGGAACTGGCTCCAGCGTTTAGCTTCGTCCCACCACCCGGCTTTCATGCGCCAGCTTTCAAAAGTACGACAGCCATCATGGCATTCACGGCAGCTATTACAATGACTCCTTGCACGATGGTAGCGTTAGCGGCCCGACCCACCCCTTGGGCATCAGTACGAGCCTCGAGCCCATGGTGACAAGCTATCAAGCTAATAACCGCCCCGAATACCAGGGCTTTGGAGCTGGCTTCCCAGAGCGTAGCCCCAGTGATCTGCGCTACCAGCTCCGCTACAAAGGGCCCCATGGCGGCACCATGCAAGCTCACGGCCACGACAAAGCTTCCGCCCAGCGCAGCCGTGGCACCCATCCCGGTAAGCAATGGCGCCAGCAGTGCCAGCGCCAAGAACCAGGGAACCACTAAATAGCGCACCGGATTGGTTGCCAAGACACGCAAGGCCGCCAGTTCTTCGCTGGTACGCATGGCTCCGATTTCGCCAGCTATGGCCGTACCTACTTGGGCTGCCAACATCAGAGCAGTCATGGCCGGAGCCAGATCCCGGATGATGGCCTGGGTGATCATGCCTGCCAGCAAGCGCTCGGCCCCGAACAAACGCAACACTACCAGACCCTGCAAAGCAGCGATCATGCCCATGAAAGCCATGACGGTGACCACCGGAGCCACCGTCTCGATCCCTACGATGCGCATACTTCGCCAGATTTGCCTGGGGAAATAGGGTGGCGATACCACGGCGATCAGCGTTTGCAGTAATAGCAAACACCACCGACCTAGTGCTGCTAACTTCGCCATAGGGTCATGTCCGATGGCCGATACCGCTACCGTTCAGGGGTAACGGAAACTGGCTAGTAAGGCAGACCACCAGGGCTACCGACACCGGTACCACCAGGAGTAGTACCACCAGAATAACTGCCAGGGGAGCTGCCGCCCGGTGGATAGTTGCCACCTGGATATCCCCCGCCCGTACCGCCGCTCGGCGTATTGTTGGTAGCATTGGCACTGATGTCATCAGAGGTCTTGGTAGCTTTCACCTCGAGCGTTTTATTCTCGCCGGGACCGAGATCAACTGATTGTGTCTGGGTTTCCACCGATTGTCCATCTTTAGAGAACGTGATGGTCAAGGTCGCCGACACCTGTACGTTATTAGGATTGGTGACCGCGAGCTCGGCCTTGACCTTCTTGCCCCAGAATAGAAATCCGCCGTGCTTTGACTTGCTAGAGACGGTGACCGTCACTTGCTGCAATTGCGTCGGTGGCTGGGTAGGGACAACACCCGGCCCCGTGCCTGGATACCCCGGATTAGGATTCACTGGCAGCTGTGGTTCAGTGACGGGCTCCGGGACTATTGGTACGCCGGTCCCATCATCGCGTCCGCAGCCCACCAAGAACAAGGCAGCTATTATCCCGATCGCTACGGCTTTCCGCATTGCCATGTCCACTATCCTCTCTTTGGCCGGTCGCTCTAGCTCTTAACATTATGTGGACGTGAAATGCGGAAATCTTGCGTCTGGAATTTTAAGATGAACTGAAGTGAATCCTAATTTTGGGTTAGCAAACTTAACGGTCACGATAGCGGCCAAATACCTGACGCAATACTCCGCAGATCTCGCCGATCGAGGCGTAAGTTCGCACCGCGGCCAGGATAGCTGGCAACATATTATCAGCGCTGCGTGCTACCGTCTCTAGCTCCCAGAGCGCTCGCCGCACGCTGGCAGCGGACCGTCCAGCTTTTACCGCGGCTAGCCGCGCACGCTGGCGTCGCTCCACTTCCGGATCGATGCGTTGCAGCTCGAGTGAGACCTCCGAGGTAGTCTGGTAGCGGTTGACCCCTACCACGATACGTTCTGCTGCCTCGACCTGGTGCTGATAGCGGTAAGCAGCGTCTTGGATTTCGCTCTGGAAATACCCCGAAGAAAGAGCTGCCAGGGTGCCACCCGCTTGGGCGATCGCCGCGAAATACTGTTGCACCGCTTCCTCGATACGACTGGTCAAAGCTTCCACATAGTAAGAGCCGCCCAAAGGATCAGCGGTAGCCGTAGCCCCGCTCTCGTAAGCGATGATTTGCTGGGTACGCAAGGCAGTAAGAGCACTGTCCTGGGTCGGTAAAGAAAGCGCTTCGTCTTTAGCGTTAGTGTGAAGCGATTGTGTACCACCCAGTGCCGCCGCCAATGCCGATAGCGCAGTGCGCACGATGTTGTTATCCGGCTGTTGCGCGGTAAGAGAAGATCCAGCGGTTTGGGTATGAAAGCGCAATTGCCAGCTGCGTGGATTCTTGGCACCAAACTCCTCACGCATGATGCGTGCCCAGCAGCGCCTGGCCGCCCGGAACTTGGCTACTTCTTCCAGCACGTCCGTCCAGGCACAAAAGAAAAACGATAATTGCGGCGCAAAACCATCAACGTCGAGACCGCGCGCTATAGCCGCCTGCACGTAAGTGCGAGCATTTGCCAGGGTAAAGGCTACTTCTTGCGCAGCGGTGCAACCAGCTTCCCTCATGTGATAGCCACTGATCGAAATGGTATTCCAGCGCGGCAAGTGTTCGGCGGCATAAGCGAATAGATCGGTAACTAAGCGCAACGACGGCTCCGGCGGAAAAATATAAGTATTGCGAGCAATATATTCCTTGAGTATGTCATTTTGCACCGTCCCGGCCAGCAATTTGCTGTCAATTCCTTGCTGCTCGGCGAGCGCCTGATACATGGCCAGCAAGATGGCGGCCGGAGCATTGATGGTCATGGAGGTGCTGACCTGATCTGGCGCAATGCCAGCAAACAAGGTCTCCATGTCCGCCAGGGTGTCTATGGCGACCCCGGTACGTCCTACTT
>JACQUT010000062.1 GCA_016267585.1 Cyanobacteria bacterium NC_groundwater_1444_Ag_S-0.65um_54_12 | reverse complement strand
GCCGTATAGATCGTCGAAATGGAGCCGGTAACCGAATCTACCCGTCGGATCTTGGAGCCATCGGCAATGTAGATATAACCGTTCTTGTCGATTTCTAACCCGATCGGCGACGCTAGCGCCGCCTGGCTGGCGTTAGGTCCATCTTCCGCTTTGCCGTCCCCCACCACGGTAGAGATGATGTAATCGAAATAGTCATCAGACCCGCAACCCGCCAGCTGGGGTGCGGTGATATCGGGTTTTACCGGGGTCAACATGCGTACCCGGTTGCCTTGATCGATAAAAAAGATCCGACGGCGCGAAGGATTACCACCGGCCGACTTTTCCACGCGCAAGGCGGTAGGAGCGGATAGCTGCACCAGCCGGGCATTGATGTTGTCGAAGTTCAAACCCTGCGTACTAGTTCCGGCAACCCTGATCAGGAATTGCCCGGAGTTTTCTATGCCAGCACAGGGTCGCCATACCTGGATCAAGTTATCTCCAGTATTAGCAATGAAGACGTTGCCGAACTCGTCGACATCCAAGCCTTTCGGCTGGTTCACCACCACCAGCGGCGGACTGCTGTAGGGATCGGATCGAATGATAGAAACGATTTGCTGCGAATTACTCCCCTCCATGGTGACGCGGCGTATGCGATTATTGCCGGTATCGGCGATGTACAAGTTTCCGGTCTTGCTATCGATAGCAGTGGCCGTGGGCTTGGTCAAATTAGCAATCCCGAAGAACCCTCCTCCGCTTGGCCGGCCATTAATGATGAGGTTATTGAGCGAAGCGCCGTCCCCTACCGCCAAGTCTGCTTTTATAACGGTAAAGCCCAGCTCGCCGCCATTGAACAGCGAGCTGAAGCGTTTATTCACCACATCACCGGTCAGGACATTGGCCCAGCTACCAAGGAAAAGCTGATCGACCGTTCCCGATCCCGGAATCGTAGTCTTGCCACACGCCAGCGAATTGGCGCCAGCCACGATCGTGATGGAAGCAGTCGCACTGTTGGTGGTGTCATAAGAGGCGACGAGACCAGAGCGATCGAGCACATAAAGGGTCGAGCCCACCGGCGAAACGGCCAAAGCAATGGGTGAGAGGAAACCGCTGGCATTGCGGATCTTGATGACTTTGGCCTGGGTGACCTCGTTTAGCGTGGCCGGGAGCGTCAACCGATAGACGGCGCGGTTGGTGCTGTCGGCCAGGTAAGCGTACTTGGTATCTTTGGGGTCATGAACCACATCACGCAGATCAGCGACGGCCAGTTGAGTAGCTGGTAGCTCCAGACCGTCGATGGGGATTGTCAACCCGGTGCCACCGATTATCCGCATGAGGCCATCTTGGTAGCGCACTACCGAGTTGCTCTCGACTAGCAAGAATTCGGAAGAGGAAGAAGCGGCGATGGCTCGCGGATCGCTGAGAGTGGCTTCGCTGGCGAGCACAGAAGCGGTGGTGCTCAAGGTGGCGGTACGCGTTTGACCCGCCAAGACGCGGTTGGTAAACCAGCTGTTTGAAAGCACGGTCCGGGCTGCGCCATCGATCGCCATTATTTCATAATAGTCATTCAACACCGGTACGGCCGCTCGCAATTGCGTCGGGGCATTGCTGGTCCCATCTAGCAGCGGTACGGTCGTCACCATGCCGCTTTCTGAGGCCGCTGACACCTTGCGGACCACCGCTGGCCGCGTCGAGGTGCTGGCTTCGGTAACAAAGAGATAGTCTTTGCCACCGGATCCCTCATGCCATGCTAACCGCGAAACTCCCGTCAGGAGCGAAAAAGCCGGGATGTTGCCTTCGCCGATAGCATTTTCCCAGGTTTTATCACCACCCACCACGTGCATGATTGCCTGTGGATCCAGCGGATTATCGGCAGTGCCCCGCAGGGCGGACGCGGTAAGAAGCTGGACTACATCACGTTCAGCAGGAATAATGTACTTGAACGAAGGATATTCCACGAAAAATAATCGATCGCGCTGCCGATCGTAGGCCAGATAGTTCGGATCCCAGAGTTCGGCATAACGGGCCGGCGAAAGATAGTTATTGTAGTAAGGATCTCCACCGTAACTGAAACCCGGGCTGCCGCCAATACCTGCTACCAGCTGGCTGCCATCCAGTGTCACCTTGATGGCGGTCTTGGCTAGCGGCGAAATCTGCACGTTGTACTGGAAGCCCTCTGCCAGGACATATTTGTTGCCCACCTCGTAATCGTACAGATTGACGGGATAGAAGGGCTTTCGTGGGTTGAAGGGCGGTTGAACGGAAGCACTCGCTAGATCAGTTTCTTTTTCTTGATAAGCGCGGATCTCTACCAGGCAGCCGACCTCGGTCGGCAAGAAAACGCGTTGACTCTGGGTCAGAGATTGGTTGAAATCCGGCCGAAAGAAGAATATCGAAAGCCTGGTCTTGCCATCGCTGCCGATGAGCCGCAACCGTAGCGAGTTGGCACTGAGGGGAATGGCTTGTGTTCTATAGCGCTGTGGCCGCTCGGGCCATTTGATAGTGATGTTGGCTTGGCCATAGGGTCTATCCGCCAAGTATTCCGGCACTGGCGACTCCAATTCTCCTGCCATGATCCGCTGGGCGCTTGCCAGGCTGCTGGTCGGCGGCATACTGGCCAGCGGCTCTGGTTTCGCTACTTCCAGTAGCAGGCCAGCTTGGCGTGCAGGCTCGTTCGCGGCCGCGGTTGCCTGGGGCCCGCTACTGGCAGCTAGTGGTTTAGAGAGCAGCGGGAAGCGACAAGCGATGACCAGCAGCACCAGAGCAGCGCAGCAAGCCATTCGTAATGCGTGCATCATCTAAACTCCTCGCCTTCAAGGAAGCAGGCGCGCTAATCTGGGAACGCGCAAGCTAGTTATCACGAAGTCGTCTATCCAACCCTCGTTCGAAGCAATGATGGGTACGACGACAGCGGTGGCCAATTTGGTATTTTCCACAAACACGATCGAGGGCGGAGCCGTCACGCTCAGCGTGGCATACAAAGTGAGCAAGGTGCCGTACGGCACGCTATCTAGCGCGATCACTACCGAATCAGAGCTTTGCTCGGCATCGGTAGTGGCGGCATTTACCAGAAAATGCACTAGCTGGCTTGATTGCGTGCTGGAATTGGTATGGCCGGTTACCGCTGATTCCAGGCGCCAGGTAGCAACCGTGCTCTTGGTAGCGTATTGCCCTTCTGGCAGCAAGGATTCGCTGGCTGCCGCGGTACCTAGCCCCATGCTCAAGAAAGACCAATAGCGCCGAGAAGTTGGCAAATCAGGCGTCAGGCGATTATCGCCGGCAAAGGGAATCCGAAATTGATTGGTCTCATAACCAGCGGCTGCATTGCCCTGCTCGATGCCCAAAGCCAGTGGCTGCAATGTGGGCAAGGGTTTTGGCGTGGGTTTGGGAGTCGGGATGACGAAAAGATCCTCCGGAGGCGCAGTGGCGATTGGAGCCACCGTGCTGACTGGCCGAGGAGTGGGGGATCTGGTCGGTCGCGGCAAAGTCCCGACATTATTGTCCGCGATCGGTACCGGCGTGCGATTGGTACTCAGTTCAACTTGCCCCCCATCACCCATTACCGGCACAACTGCAGTATTGGGCTTGGTACCAGTATCTTGGGGACAACCAGTCAAACTGGCTAGCAAGACGGTTGCCAGGATTGCTGAAAGAGAGCAGCCGTTCAGTAACTTGTTGGACATTGCCAGGATCTCCCAGTCTACGAAACTTCTACCCCGCTTGACTGGTCCCTAATCTCGCTGCTTGATAAGCGGGCGAGACGCCAGCGCTCACAGCACTTTGCCTACAGCGTCAGGTAATGTTATATCCAGATAATGCAACAACTTCCCTGGCACGGACCATGTTTTACCTGTGGTTTGCAGCGTCACGCGAGCGGAATGGGTGTAACTTATTTCGAGCAAGCCGATGGTATCGTGGTAGCCGAAGCGACCTTCAACTTGGCACAGCAGGGGCCACCGGGACATGCCCATGGCGGCAGCTTGGCGGCAGTTTTGGATGAGGCGATGGGTTGGGCAGTATGGCGAGCTGGTTATCGTGCGCTAGCTGTCAAGTTAGAGTTCGAGTATCGCCATCCTACCCCCCTCGGTGTGCCGTTGCGTTTTACTGCCTCGCTTACTGGGCGAGGCAATCGCTCGATTCGCGCCGCAGGGCAGGTTTGTCTCCCAGATGGCACCATCACTGCCGTAGGAAAAGGAGTCTTCGTCGAGTTGGGCGAACGCTTTGTTGAACGCTTCAAAGAGAGCTGGGGCGGTGAGCCACCGGGCCCGCAAGTCGGAGCGTGATTTGCTCTTTACTCGACTTTTACCGGGATGGCCCAGCTCGCGACATCGTAGTCGTTCGCTGTTTCATTGGCCAAGGTATGGTTGGCGATCGCCTGCACCAGAATCTTGTATACCGGACGCACGGTAGCAGGCGTCTTGTAGCGTGCCGAATATATTTGATCGCCTGCTTGCTCATCGCCATGCGTGCCATCGTCGTACAGGCGCAAAATTTTGCTGCTGCCATCCGAAACGAAAACGTTAGCTTCCGGATCGCCTAGTACCTTGACTTGCGCCGTTATTTGGCGCTCAAGCGGCAGGCGAGACAGCTTCAGGCGTGGTTTGATATCAAGGGGATCTGTGATCTCGGCAATCATGCTCTTGTCTTGCAATGCTTTCGCCCAGGCAATCTGGATACTCTGGCTAGCCGCGGGAAGCAATTGTCCGCGGGTGAGCGAGATACCGCGGAATGCCCAGCCTGATTTCTTACGAACAAAGCGTGCCCGCGTGATAGCAAGACCATCCACTGCCTTGCTACCCACCGAGCTGGTGGCTGGCATGGTGTTGGCTATCAAGAAGTCAGGTACATAAGGGTAAAGGTCTAGAGCGAATATGCCGCTGATACGCTGGGCTATCGTCACGTGAGCAGTACTCGCTTGGCGATCCAAGCATGCCGAGATATAGCCAGCCGGATGATTCGGTGATAATTCCCCCGGATCAGTGCAACGAATAGCGGTATCGTAGCTGCCGGTAGCCGCCTTGAGTTGAAAATAGCGCCAGCGCGGCAACTTGGACACTGCGGTCAGCGCTGTGATGCGGTAAGAATTGCTGTCTGTCTCATCGAGGAAAACCGCACCACCATCATTGATCAGCGGATTGTCATGCATCATTTCACGGTAATCGGCATCATTGTCGAGGGATTCAAGCAGTTCAGCCAACTCCGCATTTTCTTCACCCAATGGCACCACATCTGATTCATTGGCCGACAGATCGGAGCTGGCAGGGTCACCAGTCAAAATGGCCGGGCTAGCCTTACTATCCTGGGGATTCTTGCTAACTGCCGAAAGTGGCACGCAAGCCCACGGTAAGCTCGCTAGCAGCAGGGCAGCGGGAAAAAATAACCTTCGCTTCATCATCAACGCTTCCTCTTTTCCGAAGACGGACTCGACCGTCTGGCTGTTTCCTTTACCCTACACATAGAATAGCTTGCATACATGACCGCTTACACTTTATTGAAAGAATAAAGCCCCACCGGGGGATGATGGGGCTATCACCTTAAGGACGGGAAGAGGAGGAAGCTCGGTTAAAAACCTCTGGACAATTACTTGTATACCCACCCGGGATCTTTTTTAACGAGTTATGTGCAAAATGCCTGCGCTTTGACATTAGCGCCAACAATGGTACCTTGGGGCGGTGCCCGGACAGGAACCCCTGCGGGACCGGACAGCTGGCCAGGAGGAACGGAAATGGGCAAGGCGCTGGGCGGAGGCGGGCTGGTGCTGCTGGCCTTCCTCATGCTCTCGGGGTTCTTGCGCTCCCACGTCAATCCCTGGGCACCCGCGACCTTGATCGCACTCCTCGTTGCCGTGGTGCTTCCGCTTGGCGTGGGGATCTTCTTGCTAGCCGGTGTCCTCGGGGCCGGAAGCAAAATCGATCGCCGCAGGGAAGAATTGCGGCACCAGACCCTCCAGGCCGAGATCCTGCGACTGGCGGCATGTCATGGTGGCAAGCTCACGGTGGTCGAGGTGACCACCGAACTCGCGATCGATCCCAAGAGCGCGGAGGAGGCACTGGATGCCCTGGCGGTCCGCGAGTCCGCAGAAGTCGAGCTCACGGAATCGGGGATCATGGTCTACGCCTTCCGAGGCCTCGAACACCTGAAAGAGGAAAAGGCTCGCTCCAAGAGGATCCTGGATGCCTGAGTTCGAAGCCCGCTGGCCCTGTCCCGTCTGCCTCGGCGTCACCCTGGAAAAGGTTCAGGTGGGCGATTCGATCGTGAACAGCTTCCAGGCGGTCACCAGCACGAAATCGTCTCCGGGCTCCGGAGAGGCGCTTCTGGATCACTGCCCCCGTTGCGGCGG
>JACQUT010000064.1 GCA_016267585.1 Cyanobacteria bacterium NC_groundwater_1444_Ag_S-0.65um_54_12 | reverse complement strand
GCCTACCATAGGCCTTGGGTATAAGTATGGGTAACCCGAGGAGGGAGGAAAAAGGTGGTTAAGAAAAAGGCAGATCTCGATTTCTCCTACGAAGAGGAAGAGCCGGCTGCAGCAGAGGTCGGCGAAACTGATGCGGAAGAGGAGTATGACGAAGAACACGAGGAAATAGCGGACGACGAAGAGGATGAAGATGAGGAGTACGCTGCGGAAAAGCGTGGTGGCGGAGCGCGCATTGCGCTGCTAGCCGTACTGTTGCTCGTGGCAGTAGGTGCCGGTGCCTATGCCTGGTTGAGCAGCGGTGGAAACCTGGGTAATTTGCTAAGCAGCGTTCCTTTTATCGGCAAGCCTACTCCATTACCGGCAACGATCGGCAGTGGTAGTTTGCCGTTAAATGCCGAGGAGAGCACTGCGCCTGATGTGACCAAGGTAACTGCTCCGCTAAATTTGGCAGGTAGTGGTAGCAGCCTGCCAGCGGGCTTAGCTAGCAAGCCTGGCAGTTCGCAGCTGGTGGTTGGTAAGGCACCTCGGCCAGTAGCCCAACCGGTAGGAGCAAAAACGCTAGTAGGTACGACTGCTGCCAATGGTAAAAAATTGCTTGCGCCAGTAAATGGGCAAAAAATACCAAAAGGCTTGATGGCAAAAGCGGTTGAGCCTGCTGCAGTAACAAAAGTGGCGAAACACCAGACAACCAAGCAAAAGGCCATGCGACAATCACAGCTGGTGAAAGCCAGCCGGAATCGTGCGGCGGCAAGCGGACGGGCAATTCGTAAAATGACCCGGCAACAGCAGATTGCTGGGTTGAAAGGTAAGCGGCGCGGTATTTATACTATACAAGTCGGAGCTTTTGGTCAGCCAGATAATGCTCGCAAGCTAATAGCCCATTTGCGGGCGCAAGGGTTCGATGCCTATGGTAATGGTGGCGGCGAAATGGGTAGTTCGTTCGTGGTGCGCTCTAATACCGTTGATAGTCGCGAAAAAGCCGAGACGTTGGCTGAACAATTCCGGCAAGCTGGTCAGAAACCTGATCTCAGAGCGATCGGTCCGCAACATTATGTTGTGACCTTGGGAACCTTCTCCAGTGAGGAAGAAGCGGGAAAGCTCGTGTCCAATCTCAATAGCAAGGGGCTGTTTGCTACTGTGGGTAGCCATACTGGCACAAAAACGGTTAATATTCCCGACCGGGTAATGGTAGGTCGTTATGCTTCGCGTTCGGAAGCTCAGGCAACGGCCAGTCGCTTGAGGGCAATGCTAGGCACCGCAATGGTAGTTCAACGTTAGCCAACAAGCTGCTTTATGGCTGAAGAACTACAAGTTGTGACTTTCTCTCTGGCAGCTGAAACTTATGGGATCAGTATTAGTGAAGTACAAGAAATAATTCCACTCTTACCAATAATCAGAGTACCAGAAGCTTTACCATGGATCGAAGGCTTGGTAGATCTAAGAGGTTCCGTCCTTCTTCCGGTAGTGGATCTACGACGTCGTTTCGGCCTCCCACGATTGGAACAAGTTTCGACGAAATGCATTATTGTCGTCAATATTGCGAATCAAGGAGTTGGCCTGATGGTGGATGCCGTGCGAGATGTGGCTCGTGTCCCAATAGAAGTGATATCGCCGGTACCTGCGGCGGTCGGCGCGCGCGCCTGTTTCTTGCAGGGTATAGCCAGGGTAGCTGAAGATAATGGTCACCGGATACTATTACTACTAGAACTCGAACAGTTGCTATCAGGCAAGGAAGTAACAGAGCTGGAAACTCTTGGCCAATGAGGCATTCTTCCCGCCATGTTCAGGTAAAATGGCTCGGTATCTTGATGGTACGTCTAACATTGACGGGGCTTGGCAAGCGCGATACAATCGCCAAAAGTTCTTGTTCTGCGCGCGCCTGTCCCATCTGATGAGCCTGCTTGTCTGGGTCTAGTACTGGGTCAGCACGTAGTCTGAACGTAGGGGAGATATTTTTATCACTGGAGGACTGCTGATCATGCAGGACGAAACTCTAAATTGTCGTGACTGCGGCGTAGATTTCATTTTTTCTGTTGGTGAACAAGAGTTCTATGACCAGAAGGGTTATACGAACAAGCCTGCTCGCTGCCCGACTTGCCGGCAAAAGCGTAAAGCTGGCGCTGGTAGTGGTGATACGGGGCCATCCTATAGCAGCGCGCCTCCGCGCCGCGTTGAAAGAGAATTATTCCCGGCGATTTGCGCCCAGTGCGGGGTAGAAACGCGTGTGCCATTCAGGCCGACGCAAGGGAAACCTGTCTACTGTTCTGATTGCTACCGCTCCAAAGTAGTGACCCGATGAGTTGAAAACCGACCATCATTTGGGCGGCACACTATGACGACTGGTCGATTGCCGTGCTGTTCATGGCCAGCTGGTATCCGTTTGAGAATCGGAAAGTTGAGCGGACGACGCAGGGAACATGCCTAGCGTTGTAAATGCCGTGATCTGAAATCGAGTATCCCTATTATGACGAGGATAAAACAGGTAACAGCTAGTAGTAATTTCATAGTTACTCCGTTGTTATGCGGTGAATCATGAGCGAGCAGTGTATCTTTTGCAATATTGCGCAAGGCAGCATACCAGCGCAGGTTATTTATCAGGATGAAGCGGCGATCGCCTTTCGCGATATTAATCCGCAAGCACCAGTTCATGTACTGGTCATACCACGCCTCCATGTTCCATCGATCGCTGAATTGCCAGATCAGCTCTGTCACCCATTGCTACATGCCATCAATGCTGTGGTGCGTCAAGAAGGTATTGCAGCAAGTTATCGGGTAGTTACAAATGTTGGTCCGGCGGCTGGACAGAGTGTATTTCATCTTCACTTCCATGTACTGTCTGGTAGAACTTTTAGCTGGCCACCCGGCTAGTTAGCCGAGGAGCCAGCTCAAGAAGCTGCCCCAGCTTGTGGCAGTCATTGCACCTTTCGAATACCTGCTGGATCAGCAATATAAAGCATCGTCCCGGCAGCATTTACTGCCACCCCATTAGGTGAACTGATAGCAGTATCGATTGCAATTGCGTCATCACGCACTTTTGTAGTGCCATGAAGTGCGCTCATTGTGCCATTGCCAGCCACCGTGGTGATGATGCCAGCTCTATCGACTTTGCGGACGCTGAAGTAAAATGCTGTGTCAGCGATGTAAAGGTTGCCGCCGCTATCTATCGCCACGCCAGAGGGCTTGCTGAGTCGCGCACTGGTTGCCGGACCACCGTCGCCCGAATAACTAGGTACACCATCACCGGCCACCGTGGTGATGGTACCGGTATTACTTACTTTGCGGATGCGCTTGTTGAAGGCATCCGCGATATAAAGGTTACCGCCGCTATCAACCGCCACGCCAGTCGGGTTATGGAGTTGCGCACTGGTAGCTAAGCCACCATCACCCGAGTAGCCACCCTTACCATTACCGGCCACCGTGGTGATGATACCGGTATTACTTACTTTGCGGATGCGGTTGTTGAAGGCATCCGCGATATAAAGGTTACCGCCGCTATC
>JACQUT010000058.1 GCA_016267585.1 Cyanobacteria bacterium NC_groundwater_1444_Ag_S-0.65um_54_12 | reverse complement strand
CTCCTGACGTGGCTGATTCATGCCGCGGTTTACTTTCTGGCAGAGCAAACGACGACAAGAAAAGCGTGAGCAATGCGGTAACGGCTGCCGCAAAGAACGGCGGACGAAAATCATTCCCGCGGGCTAATAGACCACCAATGGCAGGTCCAAAGACGAAACCAAGTCCCATGGCAGCGCCCGCGATACCCATTCCCCGAGCTCGATCGGCAGCTGAGGTCAGGTCGCTGACCATGGCGAGCGCTGCCGGCAGCAAAGCTGCCGCCAATAGACCACCCAGGATTCGCGCGGCAAAAAGCCAAGGTAAGCTTTGCGCCAAGCCCATCAAGAGAAATGAGCCAGTAAAACCTAGCAACCCGAACAAGAAAACTGGGCGACGGCCCAGACGATCGGACAGGTGTCCCCACAAGGGAGCGCAAATAAACTGGACCAGCGAATACGAAGCCATCAACAGCCCGACCGTGAAACCCACCGTCGCTGTCTCGCCTTGTAGCTGTGCAGTATAGTAGGGTAGAGCCGGAATAATGATGCCAAAGCCAGCCATGGCCAAGAACAAGGCAATGGCTAGCAGCAAAAGCGGATAGCTATTCGTGATAAACAGTAACTCCCAGGTATTACCTGGGAGTTACTGTACCATAGGTTGATTTATCTAGGGGGTGGTAGGGGTAGTTGGTTCCCGGCGCTCCCACTTGGTGGTGGATTTCCTCCGGGTGGCGGGTTTCCACCAGCTGGTGGACGATTGGCGCCTCCACTGGGCATTGGCGGTAAGGCTTCGCCCATCTGGTTCTTTTTCTTCAAATCGTCCAGGGAATCGTAGGTTTCTGGACTTTCAGGGGTCGTATCGCCAGTATCGACGGTTTGCGCCGCTGGCAATTGCGCACGTTCGGGTGGGGTTCCTGGATCATTATTAGGCTTATTCAGGCTTTTCTTTATCGTGAACTTCAACAGCTTGTATTTGTTTTCCGACTTGTAGACGATAATCCAGATTCTGCTTTTCAGGTCTTCGCCCGGGGGACCATTCAGTGCTTGAACGTCAAACTTGACACCACCATCGACAGCGGCATAAGCGAACTTGGGCAGGATCGTGACCATGCTGGCAGCACTGCCAGCGGGTCTACTACTTACGCCCGACGCGTCCTTTAGCTTGAAAGCGACGAATGCCAAAGTCTCATTGTTTAGACCAGTTATTCCAAGCTTGATGGTTACCCGGCTAGATTCATCGCGTTTTCTGGTTTCCTCGAAATTTTGTTCCGGCGTTTTGGTCGGATCGCCTTGTTGGAATTTACCCTCGGAATTTGGTACAAAAATGGCCTTGTTGGCGTTGCGTTGGGCATCATTAGTTTTCAAACCGATATCGCTCAGCTCGCTACCATTCTTGAGTTTGATATTGACCTTGTACTCTTTGTCTTTATCCATATCCTTGAACTTGATCTGACCATTCTCGACCGTGTATTTGCTCTTGTCTACTTCTTTACCATCTAGATAAACCGTCTCGACATCTTCCGAGGCAATGGTCTGAGCCTGGCCATTCTCATCGGTCATCTTCAAATCGAGGCCAGCTTCGGTCAGGAGTTTTTTTACATCCGATACACTGCCGATTCCCAGAGCCGGACAACCGGCCAGTGCTGCGATGACAGCACCTGCTCCCAGTAACTTGAAAATAGTTTTCATCTGCTACCCTTGCTCCTCTCGCTGGCTCGCTTTGGTCGATCTGCTATCAACACCCGCCAATCGACCGACGAATCTCTGTCTTGACTGGTTCCCTTTCCAGCATTTGTTTATTAGTTAATTTGTAATACTTGCGGGCTACCGCGTCCGTGCCTCTAGTCACTGCCAAAATGTGGCCTTTGCTAACTGCTCTTAAATCAAGATCAGGCTATGATAAGATATTCGAAAATTCATGAGTTACACGCGAGTTCTGGATGCCCTGCTTGAAGTAGGTCGGGCTTTGGCT
The DNA here is from genome assembly GCA_016267585.1 of Cyanobacteria bacterium NC_groundwater_1444_Ag_S-0.65um_54_12. Classification (GTDB taxonomy): domain Bacteria; phylum Cyanobacteriota; class Sericytochromatia; order S15B-MN24; family VGJW01; genus JACQUT01. The sequence goes on along the minus strand of JACQUT010000058.1, from coordinate 1,246 downwards.
GATGGTGCTGGCATGGCGGAATTGCTAGAACTGGCCAGTCATAAAGCCGCCGAGGTCGTGGTGGCAGATCGGACGGCGATCGCCTTCGTAGACGAGCAGGACAACAATCTGCGGCTACGGGCTTGGCTAGGTATCCCGCACGCCAAGGCACAGAACTGGTGTGGGTTACAGGGTTCCGGCCTGCTAGGGCGAGCGGTGGCAACTCAGAGTTTTTGTGAATTGACGGCGGTTCCGGCTAATGAGCAGGAACCTTTCTTCGTGGATACTTTGGCGATCGCCATACCACTATTCGCGGAGCGCCGCCCTAAAGGCGTTCTGGCATTGGCGCGCGATCGAGGCAAGCCGAGCTTCAATCCTATTGATCGAAGAGTGCTAGAGGCGCTTTGCACCCAGTTTGCCGCAGCTTTCGACAACGCCTGGCTATATGATCGTTATCGTCAACTGAACGCTGACCTGGAAGAGAAAGTAGTGGCCAGAGGACGTGAGCTGAAAATTGCCCAGACCCAGCTGCTGCAACGCGAAAAAATGGCCTCGCTGGGGCAGTTGACTGCCGGCGTCGCGCACGAGATCAACAACCCGCTCGCTTTCGTGTCATGCAACCTGGATGTACTGGAAGCCAAGCTGGCTCGCTTACGGCGTGCTTACGAGCTGGCGACCTTGGCGAGCACCGAGGCGGCAGCGGCTACGGAAAAATTGCCGGCTCGGTTGATCCTGATCGAGAATTGGCGAACCGATCCCCGTTTTCAAGCAGATGTTGCGGATTTCTTCGCTGGTCTGCCGGAAGATCTTGCCAGTCGAGAGGCCGACGCAGCTGCCTTCTTGTCTTACGTGACGGCGATCGATGAACGCGAAGAAGGCTTGGTGCCAGCTACCATGTCAGCCATGTGGCGTTTCTTGCAAAAGACGCGCGAAGGAGTCGAGCGTATCAAAGGTATCGTTCGGGATTTGCGAGCTTTTTCGCGACTGGATCATGCCGCTTTCGAGGTAGCGGATCTGCACGAAGGCTTGGAAAAGACCATCGCTCTGCTCGGCAATATCTTTCGCGGCACCGATGTTCAACTGCAGCGTTCCTACCAGCTTGAGCGCAAGGTATACTGCCATCCAGCACGCTTGAACCAGGTATTTCTCAACTTGCTGGTGAATGCGGCGCAAGCCGTGAACTATCGCGGTACTATCAGTCTTGGCACTTACCAGCGTGCTGGGTGGGCAGTAGTAGAAGTTTCGGATACTGGTTGCGGCATAGCGT
>JACQUT010000057.1 GCA_016267585.1 Cyanobacteria bacterium NC_groundwater_1444_Ag_S-0.65um_54_12 | reverse complement strand
GGCATGGTCCACCAGCATTTTCAGCTGGTCGGTACGCTCACGGTGGCCCAGAATATCCTGCTCGGATGTGAACCGCGCCAGGGTTTTTTCTTCGCGGAGCGAAAAGCTAGCCGTCTGGTGAACGAACTAGCTGAACGTATAGGTTTGCCCATCGATCCTACCGCCAAGGTCGAACAGCTGCCAGTTGGCTTGCAGCAGCGTGTCGAGATACTTAAAGTCCTGCAACGCAACGCCAAGATCTTGATCTTTGATGAGCCAACCGCGGTGCTGACTCCGCAAGAGATCGAAGAATTGGGCATGGTGATGCAACGTCTGGCCCAAGCCGGTAAGGCCATAGTTTTTATCACCCACAAGCTGCGCGAAGTAATGGCATTTGCTACTGCCATTACCGTCATGCGCGCTGGACGAGTGGTCGGGCGGGTAGCGCCCTCGGATACTGATACCAGGCATTTGGCTGCATTGGTGGTAGGCCGACCACTCGCCGCATCACCGGATGAACCGCCATGCCAGAGAGGCGAAGTGTTGCTAGAGGTGCGGGGGCTTTCCTGTAATAACGATCGCCACCTGCCGGCACTCGACAACGTTTCGCTAGACGTGCACGCTGGAGAATGCGTAGGAATCATCGGCGTGGCAGGCAACGGTCAAAGCGAACTGGTAGAGGTATTGACTGGTCTACGCCGACCTGAAGCCGGTCTGATTCGGTTAGCCGGCGAAGACGTCACCAAAGCGCGGCCGCGGAAGCTACGCGAACGAAAGGTGGGCCATGTAGCCGAAGATCGGCTAAGACGGGCTATAATCAAAACATTCTCGGTTGCTGATAACTTGGTGCTTGATAGTTATTATCGTCCGCCTTTCTGCCAAGCCGGCATGCTTGACAAGAATGCCATTCTTTCCCATGCCAGGGCGCTTATCGCGCGCTATCAGATCAAAGTACCAGGTCCTAAAACTCCAATAAATGCTTTATCCGGGGGCAATCAGCAAAAAGTAGTGGTAGCTCGTGAGCTGGCTGAAAATAATCAACTACTTATCATTTCGCAGCCAACCCGTGGAGTAGATGCGGGAGCCGCTGAATTTATCCATGAACAGATACGCGCTCGCAAAAAATCGGGGGTCGGTATTCTGTTAGTGACCAACGAGCTAGACGAACTGATGACTTTGGCCGATCGCTTGGCGGTCATCTATCGTGGCCGCATAGTAACTTGGCGCTTACGTGGCGAGCTTGGCCGAGATATGCTGGGCAAGCTGATGATCGGTGGACAAACTACCGGAGAACTGCCACATGCCTGAGTTTGCGCGTAACCTGGTATTCTCTGCTCTGGCAGTACTGGCAGCATTGCTGCTCGGAGCGGTGGTTCTTTGGATATCCGGCTATGATGTGCTCGAAGCTCTGGGAGCTTTGGCGCTGGGTGCCAGCGGTTCTATAAATGCTAACGCCGAGACGCTTTTGACCACTACGCCGCTGTTACTCGCTGCATTGGCAGTTGCTATCGGGTTGCGTGGTGGCTTATTCAATATCGGGGTGGAGGGCCAGTTTTTGTTAGGTGGCCTGGCAAGTGTATGGGTCGGGTCCCACCTCACCTTCTTACCCGGGCCGCTATTACTACCCGTCATCCTGCTAGCCGGGATGGCAGGGGGAGCGGTTTGGGCTGCGATCGCCGGTATCCTCAAGGCACGCTTTGGCGCACACGAGGTCATCACTACCATAATGCTGAACTATATTGCCATGAAAGGCGTGGCCTACCTGGTACGCGGCCCACTGCATGGGCCAGGACCGATTCCCCAAACGCCCTATATCATGGAAACGGCTCATTTACCGATATTGATCCCTGACACGCGACTGCATGCCGGGTTGCTGCTAGCCTTGCTAATTGCCTTGGCCGTTTGGTGGTTCCTCTGGAAAACCCCCTGGGGATTCGCCATGCGAGCCGTCGGATTGAACCCAGCAGCGGCCGAGTATGCTGGAGTAGGGATGCGCCGTACCTTGGTAGGTACGATGGCTTTATCCGGAGCGCTGGCCGGCATGGCGGGTGGTGTGCAAATTGCTGGTGTGGACTTCAGGCTGGTGCAGGAAGGTTTTAGCGCCGGATACGGCTATGATTCTATCGCCGTATCATTGCTGGGCCTCAATTCACCTTTCGGCATCATTCTGGCGGCCTGGCTGTTTGCCGCACTCCGCTCGGGGGCAGCCCAGATGCAAGTGGACGCTGGTGTATCGAGCCAGATCATCAGTGTGTTGCAGGCGTTGGTAATATTGCTGGTAGCTGCTGAAGCTGGCATCCGTCACACTTTCGATCTGGCAAAGCAAAAACGCCGTACGGCAACGGCAACTGGAGCGGTTTGCCCACCGATTACCCAAGATCGTAACAGCTCAGCAGCTACGCCAAGCCCTAGAGAGCAAAATTGACCAATATGGATCTAGCGGTTTTTTTAGCCCTGTTGGCAGCTACCCTGCGCCTGGCCACGCCTCTGATCCTGGGAAGCCTGGCGGGAATCTGGTCAGAACGTTCTGGCGTGATCAACATTGCCATTGAAGGAATCATGCTAAGCGGTGCTTTTGCTGGCTATGTTATAGCCGAAAAGACAGCCACCGTTATTGGCTGGTCACTAGGGCCGTTACCTGGCAACTTGCTCGCGGGAAGCGTGGCGGCTTGCCTGACTGGTATATTTCTGGGTCTATTGCATGCATTCTGGTCCAGCAAATTCCGTACTGACCAGATCATCAGTGGTACTGCCATCAACATATTGGCGCTAGGGCTCACCGCCTATTTATTGCGCTTGATTTATGACGTCGGAGGCTCTCCCAAGCTAGCAGATACTCTACCGGCGCTCCTGTCATGGACGGTAGCCGGTAAACATGGCGAGATAGCGATTCAATTCACTCCTATCATGCTGGCTGCCCTCATACTCGCTGTCATCAGTCATTTTGGCCTCTTTCACACCCCTTGGGGACTGCGAACCCAGGCAGTAGGCGAGCATCCGATGACAGTACGCACCTTGGGCATGAGCGTGGAGGGCATTCGCTACTGCAACCTGGCGCTGTCAGGGGCGATTGCGGGCCTGGCCGGCGCTTTCCTGACCTTGGAGCAGATAGGTCAATTCAACGAGGGAATGACTAGCGGAAAGGGCTTCATAGCATTGGCGGTCATGATCTTCGGTCGCTGGAAACCATTGCTGGCACTAGCTGCTGCTTTGTTCTTCGGGCTAGCCGACGCCGCGCAAGTGCTATTGCAGACTCGCGGTATCTCGGTGCCGGCGGAGTTCCTGGAAATGTTGCCCTACTTGCTGACCATCGTGGCATTGCTAGGATTGGTAGGGCGGACGAGGCCGCCGGCTGCTATCGGCCAATCGTAACGGGCTAGACCAGTTTGCCGTAGACCGGACCTGCTGCGGACGAGTCTAGCGGTGAAACTCAAAAGTTGTGATCTACAAAATCCGGCTCACCACTTTTGTAGTGCAGGCTTGACAGGTAACTGGCCAGTGCCGCTTGACCTTGGTTGACCTCCTGAGATTCTTTGAGCAGTAACTCACGCTTTTGCTGAAAGAGTGTCTGGTTAACCTGGTCACATTGCTGTAATTGTCGAATCAATCCTATCAGATGGACCCGGTTGGCTGGCAACGGTTGTCCGGTCAGTATGGTCTTGGCTCGCCCCAGATAGTGATCGCGTCGTTCCAGCAAAGACAGCAGCTCATCCCACTGCTCTGCTCGAATGGCCAGACCTTGTTGCCGCGTAAGTTCCAGCGCTTGCTGATATACTCGCTCTAGCTCCTCGTTCATGCACTGGCCGGCCGGGATCGTTCGGCAGCGACGTTCTTGGCGGCTTGCAACCAGGTTTCTCTGAGGTCACGGAGATGGCTGATTACTTCCTCCATCGCCAAGGGATCTTTCTTGATGTTGGCGGTAACAGTGCGATGATGCAGGTACTCATACAGATCGAACAGATTGCGGGCGATATCGCCGCCTATGTCGAAACGCAGCGTGCTCATCAATTCCGAAAGGATATTCTGTACTTTGACGCAATTGTTGTGAGCGAGCGGAACATCTCTTTCCCGCATGGCTTTCATTGCCATGTTGGCAAAGCGAATGGCACCGTCAAATAGCATGATCAATAACCGCTCGGGCGGAGCTGTCTCGAACTGTGTGCTCTGATATTGAGCGTAAGGATTGGTAAGCATCGGGTTCAACCTTGCGTACCTCCGAGTGCATTCAGCTGCGAGGCCAGTGCTGCCTGCTGCGACTTGAATCTGGAGATTGCCTCTTCCATTGCGGTAAAACGCTTGACCATGTTCTCTCGCCTGAGATCGAGCAATCGTTGCTGTCGCTTGACCTGATTATCAATCGACTTGATAGTATTATCGGTCGATGTCTGGCGGGTCTTGAATACTCCGTCGGTATCACGCACCGACTCGAGATAGTCTTTCAGCTTGGCAGCCATGCCGATCTGGGTGACGGGGTTAGTGCTGGAATCGGCTTTTTGAAAGAGTTCCGCCACGCGATCGCGATTACTGGTGATGGCTGCCCCCAGTTTAGTTTCATCGACCGCCAGGTGCTTGCGATCTTCCTTGCTGGTAGCTATGCCGATTGCCGTCATGGTGTTCGGGCTGTCCGAGTAACCGGTAATCGGAGTTCCCACGAGGGAATAAAGCCGGTTGTAGATGCTCGTCAGGTCGCGATCGAAGGCGTTCGGTTGACCCTTGGCCCGTGCCGCATCAATAGCATCGACGGTGCTGTTGAATTCGGTAACGAAATCCTTGGCAGCCGTGATCAAGGTGTCCTTATCACGAGTTATGGTAAGTGCCTGCTGAGCGCCCAGCTTCTTGGCAGTGATCGTCACCCCGGGAAGAACGTTGGTAAAATCGTTGGTACTGCTATATACCGGCTGGGCAACTCCCCCTACCATGTTGAAGCCATCTACCGTGATGCTGGCATCTTTACCTACTGTCTGACTTCCTTCGCTCAGGTTGAACGCCTGGACAAAATTACCGGTAACATCAGAAAAATTGATGTTGCTTGAACCTGTTACTTTGTTAGTGAGCGTGATCTTGTCGTCAATGGTGCTATAGGCAGCCACGACACCGGCAGAAGACGAATTTATCTTGCTGATGATATCTTGCAGGGCTTCGTTTGCTCTATCCCACGTAATTTCTATATTGTTGATCTTGAACGATCCGGTGGCGGTAGAGAGCGCGGTGGTCAGCTTGGCATCTTGCAGCTTGGCGACTGCCTGCACTACACCTACCGGCTGAGTAGAAGTGACGGTATTGGTTCCTCCATCAAAGGTGGCGGTATCCAGGTGGGTTTGTGCCAAGAGGTTGCTGGTATCCGCACCGCCCCCGGTCCGCAAGCTGGAAAGCTGCGCCGGATTGGTCGTCAGTACCACTTTATTACCGGATAGCGAAGCCGTCACTTTGCCACTCGTGGCAGTGTTCATGCTATCGAAAACATTTTGCCAGCTATCTCCACTATTGACAGTTACGGAAACCGGGGTGGCCGTGCCAGCCAGATCGACCATGGTGAGGGTAAAGGTACCGGCCGTGATGGCTGATGCCGTATTGGCAGCGGAAAGGAGTTGCTGGGGATCACTGATAGCCTGACCGGCCTGGCTGGTAGAGGCGGCTTGCGTGGCTTCCGCCAGCTGATTGACGGTCACTTTGTACGTTCCGGCAGCCGCCGTAGCGCCGGCCTTTGCCGTCACTATCGTTTCATCGGAACTGCTCGATGACATCGCCTTGAGC
>JACQUT010000055.1 GCA_016267585.1 Cyanobacteria bacterium NC_groundwater_1444_Ag_S-0.65um_54_12 | reverse complement strand
GTTAATTCGTCATAAAGAAGGTGGAGATGCGGCAGCGGTGGTATTCGATGCCCTGAATGCCGCACACTCTCGCCTGGCGGATATCGTGCTGATAGATACCGCTGGTCGCCTGCATAACAAAGCTAACCTGATGGCTGAGCTGCAAAAGATTCGTCGCATCATAGATCGTCAGGTGCCAGAGGCCAAGCGAGAAGTATTGCTGGTCCTCGATGCCACGACTGGCCAAAACGGCTTGCGACAGGCAGCGGTATTCGGTGAAGCAGTCCAGTTGACGGGTTGCATCTTGACCAAACTCGATGGCACCGCCAAGGGTGGAGTCATTTTCGCCATCTGTGAACCGCTACGGTTGCCAGTCAAGCTAGCGGGGTTTGGCGAGCAAATAACCGATTTGCGGGATTTTGATCCTCAAGTTTACGTAGAAGCACTTTTTGCTGAACGGACGGTTGTTGATCAGTAATTTCTACTGATCTTGAGAATTGACAGCCAAAGGTTATTGCCAGTTATTCTCAATTAGCGGTATGCTAAGATTGATGGGATTGATAAACTTTCTCAATAGCCGGTGCTTACTGGCGAGCAGGCATTTCCCAAGAAAGTATTAGTGGAATGATTACCGCTACGTCACCGAATACTTCCCGCAGCAAGCTGGGCTGCCCTCAATTCTTGACAACATGCCCAAGTACAGAACTATCGAAGCTAGCGCCCGGGCAAACGGTACGAATTGGAGCGCTAGAAGGTAATAGCGATCTTTGCTTCAAGCTATTGGAACTAGGTTTTACACCGGGCCAGGAAATCACTCCACTGGCACGAGCACCCTTTGGTGGCCCGTTGGCCGTGGCGTTGCGTGGAACGATAGTTGCGCTCAGGTCTGACGAAGCTGCCTGCATCAAATTGTGAACGCTCCAATGGGGGGTGCTCCGGTGAATGATGCCGCACTATCGGATGAACAGCCATCTTCAGCTCAGCGGGTTCCGTTAATCTTCTTGGTCGGCCAGCCCAACAGCGGAAAAACTACCTTGTTCAATGCACTCACCGGCTCACGTTTTCGTGCGGTGAACTATCCGGGCGCCACGGTCGAGTACTCGGTCGGTCAAGCATCAGCAAAATTTCGGTTGCTGGCCCAAATCCTCGATTCGCCTGGGCTGAACTCCCTCAATGCTTGCTCACCGGACGAGGAGCTGACGGTTGAGGCACTATTCCATCATCCGAAATTCGGCATTCCAGATCTGATCTTGCTGGTGGTGGATGCCACCCAGCTTTCACGCCACTTATATCTTGCCCAGCAAATTCATGATTCCGGATTCCGGATGGTACTGGCGGTTACCATGACGGATCTGCTGGCCGAAAAAGGTTGTTCCATCGATACGAAAAGCCTGGGTGAACAGATGGATTGTCCGACAGTTGCTATCGATTCTCGGACCGGCAAAGGACTCATGGAACTGGTAGCACAGTGCCGGGGGGAATTGCTCGAGACTGTTCCTGCAGTTCGTCCGCGCCCCATGCCACCCAAGGACGACGCTGAGGTGTGCCGTATCTATCAGCATGTCGAGGATATCGAGCGATCAGTCATAGGCACGCCAGTAAGGATGGCACAGGCAAACATACCTTTGCATACGCCAAATGAGCGCACGGTACACCTGGATTCCCTCTTTCTCCACCCGATATGGGGTTTGCTGCTTTTTGTTCTTTCCATGGTCGGGATCTTTACATCGATCTTCTGGCTCGCTCAGCCAGCCATGGACACCATTGACCAAGCTTTTGGTTGGCTGGCGAATCTTATCCATAGCTGGTTGCCGGACACCTTGCCAGGAGACTTTCTGGCCGATGGCTTGGTGATGGGTTTAGGTTCGGTCGCCATGTTTCTTCCACAGATCTTCATCCTCTTTTTTGCCATGGGCATTCTCGAAGATACCGGTTATCTGGCAAGAGGCGCCATGCTGGTAGATCGACCACTGGCCAAGATCGGTCTCAATGGCCGTTCTTTCGTGCCGATGCTATCTGGCTTCGCTTGCGCCATTCCTGGCATCATGGCAGCCCGTACCATTCCAAGTAAGCGCGAACGCTTGCTCACCATCTTCATCATGCCACTCATGAGCTGCTCGGCACGTTTACCGGTATATGCTCTATTACTAGGTTTTTTGACACCGTCTGGCAAGCCTTGGATAGGCGGCCTGGGCCTCACTGCACTATATTTCGGAAGCCTTTTGTCCGGAGCGGTCGTAGTCACCATTGCGAGTAGACTGGCAAAGCGCTACGCGCCGTCGCCCTTCATGCTGGAACTGCCAGCCTACCGTCGGCCCCAATTGCGAATTATTTTGCGTTCGACCAGCAATCGCGCCATGAACTACCTGCGAAAGGCGACCATACCCATCGTCAGCGTAGCGACTGCTATCTGGGCACTCACTTATTTTTCGGTAGATCCGAGTCAATCGCCGAGTGCTAATCTGCTGGCAAGTGATCGATTGGCACACTCCTGGGCTGCGGCTATCGGACACTGGCTCGATCCGCTTATGGGACCACTGGGCTTCGACTGGCGGGTGGGAGTGGCATTGGTCGCCACTTTTGCGGCACGCGAAGTCTTCGTCAGCTCCCTTGCTTTGCTATTGAAAGTAACTGCCGAGGGAGATGCTTTGCAAGGCGCCCTCCACACCGCAATGCACTCGGCTACGCTGGCTAATGGCGCTGCGCTTTTTACTACCGCCAGTGTGGTAGGTCTACTGATCTATTTTGTCATAGCCATGCAGTGTCTCACGACTTTTGTCGTCAGCCGCAAGGAGTCGGGAAGCTTGGCCCTTGCCATCTCGCAGCTGGTGCTATTTAACTTGCTAGCTTACCTTTTGGCTAGCATGACCACACAGGGTTTGCGCTGGCTCGGTATTACTTGATATGGAGGAACCTGGCCTCAATGCCGGCCAATAAATCCTCGTCCCTACAGCATGCACTGGTCGCTGGACGGCGCGAATGCGATGGTCCATTTGCGGGCTTTGCGCTTGTCAGACGGTCCGGGCTACTCTCGAGAGGCCGCCGCCCGCAGCCTGACAAACTCCTCCACCCTCTCCTCGGTCCACCCCTCATAACCGCAGCCGATGGTGAACTCCACGAGGGTCTCGTTGTCGCCGGTCAACTCGTAGCCGTTCATCAGGAGGAAGGTGTTGGTGGCCGCCACGGCGATCCGCTTGTTGCCGTCCAAGAAGCCATGGTTCTTGGCTAGGCCGTAGAAGAGGGCGGCAGCCTGGCCCAGGAGATCCGCATCCTCGTAGGCCGCCCGGTTGAGGGGGCGAGCCAATGCACTTTCCACAAGCGCCCGGCCTTGCTCACCACGGAGCCCGTATTCACCGCCGAAGTAGTCGATCATCTGATCCTGGATGGCGATGACCTCGGCCACTTCCAGGTAGTGAATCATTCAGCCAGTCTCTTGAGGGCAAGACCGAATCGCTCCACCGTCCGGTCCACGGCGTTTTGGACCTCAGGGCGGAGCCGGGGGCGCATCACCACAGGAATAATCTCAAGGTGGCTCCC
>JACQUT010000054.1 GCA_016267585.1 Cyanobacteria bacterium NC_groundwater_1444_Ag_S-0.65um_54_12 | reverse complement strand
GAGCCGCTGCCGATCTGGCTTTGCCAGTAAGGTTGGTGGGCCTGGTTGCTGCGAGCGATAATATGCCAGGTAGCGCAGCATTGAAACCAGGAGATATTTTGCGCAGTTACGCGGGTCTTACTGTAGAGGTAATAAATACTGATGCCGAAGGACGTTTGGTATTGGCAGATAGCTTGGCTTACGGTATAGAACGTTTTGCTCCACGTGCCGTCATTGATCTAGCGACTCTCACTGGCTCTATCCATGTAGCTCTGGCTGAAGAGGCAACGGGGCTGTTCGGGACTGATGAACGTTTGGCTTCCTTATTGCGTGAAGCTGGTGAATCGGTTGGTGAGCGCGTATGGCGCATGCCAATTTGGCCAGAGCATCTTGAACAAGTTATCAGTGACCTTGCCGATCTAAAAAATGAAGGAGCGCGGGGAGAGTCTGATGCCAGTGCTGCTGCTGCTTTCCTGCGACGTTTTGTTGGTGAAGTTCCATGGGCGCACCTTGACATTGCTGGTACGAGCTGGTGTAAGGAAGGCAAGCCTTATATTCCCAAAGGCGCTACTGGCGTTGGGGTTCGCCTGGTGATAGAGGCGCTGCGGCGAGGTTTATGAAACAAACTTCTGGCATGCGTCTGGTGGATCCGGATGCCGTTGCCTTTACAGAAGTATTGACCAAGGTAAATAAGCAGCATTGCGCTACTAGCGCATTGTCGTACCGATTGGCTGGTGTCAGCTTTGGCTTTCGGGTGGACGTACCGGAAGGAGCGGGAATCATCGGGCTTTGCTGCCGGCATGGCTATCTTGCTGGAGAGCCAGTGTTGTTGGGCATTTTGCGAGACCTTGCTGTTACACCGCAAGCGCGCAGTCAAGGCCTGGCACATTCGCTAATCGAGGCCGCAGTGGCCAAGGCCAGTCAGCAAGGAGCGCAATTGTTACTTTTCGAGACAGCTGGTGCGTCATTGCCTTTGAACGCGCTTTCTGCTGGATGGGACCAGGTACCACCTTTTCGCGCGGTAGGCACTTTCAGCTCGGTGCAGGTTGTTCCGGTGCTTTGGCGCTGGGAAGAACCGGAATATCGGATCTTCAAGGCAACCGTGCACGATATTCCGGCGTTGGCATACTTGTTAGATCTCTACCGCCGTACCCTGACATTTGGAGCACCGGTAACCGAGGAAAGCTTTCGCGAAAGTTTGGCGAAGCTTCCTGATTTTGGTCCTGGCGATTTTCGGATAGCTCGTTACAAAGGAGAAATGGTTGCCATGTTAGGGGTATGGGAGCCGGGACCTTCATTGTCGATCAAGCTTGAGGCACCATCGCTCTTGGAGCATTTGATCGGTGGAGCAGGAAGAATATTAGGTCGGCTTTCGCCTTTTCCACGCTTGCCGGTGGCAGGTCAGCCTTTGCGAGCGCGCTTTTTACGTTACTTCGCTACCAAGCAAGGGCATCCGCAAGTTTTGCGTTATCTTTTGAATCGGATCGCTAACGAGACTCGCAAGGCAGGGGCCCATTCCTACCAGATATCCTTGCCGCAAGGGGAGCCCTGGCAGGAGCTGGTAAGAGGCGGCATGCGACGGGTCAGTTACCGTACGGTATGGGCTGCCTCACTGGCGGCTGACATCGGAGTCGATGGTTCAGGTCCGATCGATCCGGATATCCTGGATCTTGTGCCATTTACCGGAGCTAGCAAATGACCTCACATGAACGTCTGGCAGGAAAACCCGTTGTTCCAGCTGCTCTCGAGCCTGGCAGCACGGTTACCGATCTGGTAGAAAAACATTTTCAGGCCTACAATGCCGCTCGCCTTTCCGAAGCAGCACGGCTTTTTGCGCGTCACATGTTGGCGCCTGAACGTGACGTGACGATAGGTTTGACCTTGGCTGGCGCTCTCACTCCAGCCGGCCTGGGTGGTACGGTGATCTCACTGCTAGAGGCCGGTTTTGTCGATTGGATCGTAAGTACCGGAGCTAATCTCTATCATGACATGCATCATGCCTTGTCGTTTACTTTGCATCAAGGTGATTTTCGAGTGAACGATGTCGAATTGCGAAAGGCAGGTATCATTCGCATTTATGATGTTCTTTTCTCGGATGAGGTATTGTTCAAAACCGATACCTTTGTACGGCAGGCATTGGATATTATCAGGAAACGTGGCCCGGTTTCTAGTGCCGATTTGCACCGTCATCTGGGAGATTGTCTGCAACCATTGCCCGGCGCAAAGTATTCGATACTAGCCGCGGCGGCCCGGCTCGATGTACCCATTTATTCGCCCGCGCCTGGCGATTCTTCTATCGGTATGAATCTAGCGCGTTTGGCGCTAGAGGGCGCGACGCTTCACGTAGATCCTAACTTGGACGTAAACGAGACAGCTGCCCTGGTTTGGGGAGCAGGTCAAAATGGTGCAATCTTGCTGGGCGGTGGTTCGCCAAAGAACTTTTATCTGCAAACCCAACCACAGCTGTGGGAAGTTCTTGGCCTCAACAAGGGCGGTCATGATTACTTTATTCAAGTTACCGCTGATGCCCCACACTGGGGCGGTTTATCTGGCGCAACCCCTTCCGAAGCAGTGAGCTGGGGCAAGATCAATCCTGACGAGCTTTGCAACACCGTAACCGTATATGCCGACGTCACAATTGCGTTGCCTATCTTGGCCAGTTATGCTCTTGGCGCGGTGCCACCCCGAAAGCTCAGACGACTATATCTGCAGCGAGCTAGGTTACTGGAGCAGTTGCGAGATGCTTTTTTGCAAACCGCTCAAATGGCAACGAGGGATTCCTAGTGGGGACAAGACTTTTCAAGAATCTCACCATTGCTACCTGTGATGCCCAGGACACGGTATTGCAAGAAGCCAATCTCTTGGTAGAGGATAATCACATTGCTTTTATTGGACAGCAGCTGCCAATGGCAGAGCAGATCATAGACTGCTCTGGTTGCATAGCTATACCGGGACTCATCAACGGACACCACCACTTGTTTCAAACGTTAACCCGTGGTTTGCCCGTTGCCCAGAATGTGGGGCTTTTTGCTTGGCTGGTGAACCAATATCCTATTTGGGCCCAGCTTACGCCACCAATGTTGTATAGCAGCGCCCAGATAGGTTTGGCCGAACTATTGTTGTCTGGCTGTACGACGGCAAGTGATATGTTTTATCTCTTCCCTCGCCAAAGCGGAGTGAAATTGGATTACGTCATTCAAGCGGCGCAAGAGCTGGGCATTCGCTTGTATGCTGGGCGTGGCAGCATGTCCAAAGGGCAATCATCGGGGGGCTTACCGCCGGATGAGGTGATACAAGGAACTGACGAGATCCTGGCTGATACCGAACGGTTGCTAAGCAGCTATCATGAACCAGAGCCCGCTGGCATGATCCGGATCTCTGTAATGCCTTGTTCGCCTTTTTCGGTAACTGACGAGCTGATGCGTGACAGCCTGGCCTTGGCACGCCAGGAGCGATTGCTGGTACAAACGCATTTGGCCGAGACGCTAGACGAGGAGCGTTATTGCCTGGAGCGGTTCGGCAAGCGTCCCTTGGCATATTTATCAGAACTGGAGTGGTTGGGACCGGACGTATCATTCGCCCATGGCATTCATCTGGACACTGCTGAAATTCGTTTGCTGGGCGAGACGGGTACTGGTATAGTTCATTGCCCCTCATCTAATATGCGATTGGCATCCGGCATTGCCCCAGTAGTCGATTTGCTGGCTGCAGGCGCTACCGTAGGTGTGGGGGTAGATGGCTCTGCTAGTAATGACTCTGGCAATCTCTTGTTAGAGCTACGTCAGGCTTTGCTGGTAGGACGCTTGCGATCCGGTCCGACGTTTTCGGCACGCAGCGCCTTGGCGCTGGCAACTAGCCAAGGCGCCAAGCTATTGAACAGGCCAGAGATTGGTAGCTTGGCAGTTGGTAAACTTGCCGATCTTGCTATCTTTGATCTGAAGCGACTGGAGTACGCTGGTGCAGCTTGCCATGATCCGGTGGCGGCTTTGTTACTTTGCCAACCCACTCCGCCACGCTATGTACTAGTTAATGGTCGTGTAGTCGTAGCCGATGGACGGTTGCTCACTATAGATCTAGAGCGAGCCGTAGCCGAGCATAATCGGCTGGTAATAAAGTTACAGGAAAGTATTGCAGGGGCGATCGCCTGATGCTAGAGCGGCATGAACATATCAGGAGCAATGTCATGCAAAATACGGAGCCTTCTTCGAGCCGCAGACTACGATTATTATTAGTAGAGGATCAACCTGATAGCGTCTATTACTTTAGCAAGAACTTGAGTGAAGCGGGTTACGAAGTAATAACCGCGCGCCGCGGCGAAGAAGCATTGATTGCGCTGCGCCAAAAATCGCTG
>JACQUT010000053.1 GCA_016267585.1 Cyanobacteria bacterium NC_groundwater_1444_Ag_S-0.65um_54_12 | reverse complement strand
GGTTGGCCCAATCCAACCAGCAGCAACCGCGGGAAGCGCAACCCTTCCGGGTAAAGAACGATCGTTTCTTTTAGCTTACCCTGAAAGTCTTTTAGCTTCCAGACACTCTTGATGCTGCGCAACAACGGATCATTCGCCAGAGAATCTGGTTGCCATCCCTCGAATAATCCAATGACTAACCCATCGGCTACTACTTCTGACAGCCGCTCCGTAACAATCCGCGTAGCTAATAGTAAATTGTCCACCTTGGGCTACCTTATCCTTAACCAGGATAACACGAACTATTGCGTAAGATTCAACAAATGAATCTTTCTTGGTGGGGAACAAGATATTTGGGTCCTGCAGTACGATGCGAACTAACTATCCCAAGACGATCATGAAATGTCCAAATCAACTCTGCCAGCGTGATATCGAGGGCAAGCCAGAGAATTGCCCTCGCTGCGCAATCCCTTTGCCAGGGAATATTCTAGCTGAGCGATTTGCACTGGAGCAGATTCATCGTTCCACTCCCTATTTGATCAATTTTCTAGCCTTTGATCGCCAGCGCGAAGAAGAGTTACAGGTAAGGGTATTTATTCCCCGGTTCGGTCGTTCTATTGCGACGTTGCGTTCAGAAATCAAAGCATTGCAAGAGTTGCGCTTCGATCAATTGCCAAGGATCTATCAGTTCGACTGGGATGCCGATTTCCCTTGGATCGCCGAAGAACGCAACATCGGCACGCCGGTAGTTAATCGTTTAGTTGGTCATGAGCAACCATGTTCTGAAACTGAAGTAATCCGTATCCTGCTCGACGCAGCACGCATCCTGGAAAAGCTCCACACCTTACACATCTACCATCGCGACTTGCGTCCGGAATCATTAATTTGGCGCGAACGTGACCAGCGCTGGCTGCTCGGCTCACCAGGCTGGGAACGCGAGTTACAAGATCGAACATCCGCCAAAGCACGCGTTATCTACGCTGCACCCGAATACGTAGCAGGCCGAGCTACCCCGCAGGCTGATCTTTACTCATTGGGTGTGGTAGCCATCCATTTGCTTACCGGGCTCAATCCAGAAGGATTGTTCCAACCCGCTACCCGCCAGTTCAACTGGCAGCGAGCCGTAAAAGTATCACCACGACTCGCCGAGATTATCGACATGTTAGTGGTTGAATCTCCGAGCGAGCGCATTCAAACTGCTAGTCGCCTGGCGCAGCTGTTAGCAGCTTTATCTCAACCAGAGAGCCCCGCGACCGAAAAGAATTCCGAGCCGACAGTTCCGGTTACTGGCGATGAAACTGCTAAAGTTAACTTGCCTGGCAAGAATATCCCAGTGGCAATTAAAGCCGCCAGCAAATTTCGGGACGAGCGTGAAGCGACACTGGGCGGACTCGCTCCCTTAAAGGAGTTTGCTGCTACCGCAGCAACCAAAACTGACCAACCGAGATTCAAGAAATGGTTAGCTTTGTCAGGGGCAGCGCTGGTTGCCATTGCAAGCGTGATACTGTCCCTGGTGAAGCGTTACTTGCCAGGTCAACTGGCGCATATTTCCGCACTCCACGGGATCAAAGTCCTGGTGGCAATCGGCTTGATCGCCAGTGCTGGCTTTGCATTGAACAAGATACTACGCCGTCAGCTACCATACCCTACTTTGCCGCCACCCTTGAGAGGAGTTGATGATCAGGCTATTCCAGTCACGCCAGATATTGGAGAAATTGCTCACCAGCAGTTGCCTGCATTATCTGGCAAATACTCCGCAAGGACAATGCCACGCTCAGCCGAACAATTAGCTGCTAAAACACCGGAAATCAGCATTGCCAATTATTTAGAAAAGCTACTTCTAGCAAACCAGGCTCCCAGCCTGCCAGGCAATGATTTTGCTTTTACGCTAGGGGCAGGGCCAAATATGACTAAAGTAACCTCGTGGTATGGCTCGTTCTTACCACCACAGCAGAATCACTCGGTTACGCCCGGGAAAATTTCGCACCCCGAACTCTCTTTGCTGTCCGATTTTCGAAAATCCTTGGCCGCTTTTGGCTGGCCTACTTCGCTAGAACACTTTCAGCCAACGGCACCGGGAAGACTGGCTAACCAATCGGTAGACGGATCACCGGTTCCCGCTATGCTAGCGGCCCCGGACAGCGCGGCCCCCTCGGACAGCGCTGCCACGGCTAACGCAACCGTTCCATACGATGAAATAGCGGAACCCGGAACCGCTCCGAACGATGCTTCCGGTCTGAGTAAGCAGATCTCGCCTTACTTCATCCGAGTAAACAAGACTTACCATACCTTGACGCTTTATCGCGAGGGACGATACCTGGCGCAATTTCCCATCACGATCGGTACCGGATCTTCAACACCAGATGGGCGCTTCGTTATTCGCAACAAAGTACAGCGCCCGCCCTATGGCGATATTCCGGGTGGAGATCCGCGCAATCCCCTGGGAACGCATTGGTTAGGTATCGGGGTATCGTATCCTGGTGGAAAATCGCTAGGACTGCATGGCACGCGTTCACCGGATAACATGGGGCTAAATGAATCGGGTGGCTGTATCCGGTTACGTAACGCAGACATCAAACAACTATATGAATTAATACCAGCTGGAACACCGATCGAAATACTTTAAAGCGGTGGTAAAAACTGATATGGAAAGTGAACTAGTTAGAACTATAGCAATGGGCGCGTTTAGCTTTGCAGTTTTGACCCTGGCAATGTTTCCGGAACCGCCTGCCCAAGCGCAATTTGCTTTGCCACCACTGGCTAACCAGGCAGATCGTCTAATTTTTCAGCGTATTGTCGCGCAGCTACCGAGAGT
>JACQUT010000029.1 GCA_016267585.1 Cyanobacteria bacterium NC_groundwater_1444_Ag_S-0.65um_54_12 | reverse complement strand
GTGTTACTTGGTAGAAGAATGAAATTTTCGCTTCAGTAAGCGGTAACTAAATCTTTGGCGGAAAGGTATTCCTTCAGGGAAGCAGAAGTAGGCTGAAAAGCTTTTTCACCCTTTTTCCAGTTCACTGGGCAAACCTCGCCGTATTCCTCGGTGTAATCAATGGCGTCGAGGAGGCGTAATACCTCTGCAATGTTGCGACCCAAATCATTATGGTTGATTGTCAGGTGCTTGAGTATACTCTCCTTATTGATAATAAACAGTCCACGTAACGAATAACCGGCGTCAAGCAGTACACCGTATTCTTGAGCGATTTCCTTGGTCAGGTCGGAAACCAGCGGAAAGTTTATGCCTTTTATGCCACCTTCCTTGCGATCCAGTTCAGCCCAAGCTCGGTGACAGTGCTTCGAATCCACGGATACTCCTATGACCTCGGTATTACGCTTGCGAAACTCGGCTATAGCATCCGAGAAGGCCGTAATCTCGGTAGGACAGACAAAAGTGAAATCGAGCGGATAAAAGAAAAGAACAACCTTTTTTCCGCGGAAGTCATGCAGCGAGATTTCCTTGAACTGGCCATCCACCAGTGCTTCAGCTGTAAAATCTGGGGCAATTTTACCTACGAATGCCGACATGTTACCCTCCTTGAGGCAATGCCTCTAAGTTCAAATTAGCCATAATTAGTAATTATTGCAAACTGTGAGTATCCTAATTATAATTGCTCGGTCCGCTTGCTGGCAAGGATCAATCGATAATAACTGCAGATATGGGAAAAATCCCGACGACATCTCATAGGGTCAGGGTATTCCATGGCAAAGGGGGAAGTGAATCTTGAGCGAGAAGCAGGGAACAGTATCAATCAAACGTATTCTCGTCATAGACGATAACGAGGATACCAGGGAGCTGGCACAACTAAGTCTGGAACTGCATAATGATTGGCAGGTCTTGATGGCTCCCTCGGGGAGCGAGGGGTTGGCAAAAGCCTTGAGCAATCAACCTGATGCCATCCTGCTGGATGTAATGATGCCAAATATGGATGGCTCTGCCACTTTGCATGAGCTAAGGAGCCATCCCACTACGCGGGATATTCCGGTTATTCTTTTAACTGCTAAAGTACAAAGTACTGAACATCATCTGCTCGCTCATCTGGGAGCAGCAGCTGTTATTGTGAAACCCTTCGATCCGCTGAACCTCGCCAAACAAGTTGCCAATGCCCTGGGTTGGGACAAAAAGGGTAACTGAGTATTACCCTTGTGCGTTGGCCAGAGCAGTTTTATTTGGGAAGTGGTTTCAGCTTCGCTAGCTTGAGCTCGCGGTAGCGTTGCCAGGCGGCTCTGGTCCCCGCTACCAGAGATAGCAACTGGATGAATGTGGGGCGAGCTATCCCTTCGCTAAACAATCGCGCTGTCTCGGATACTACATGAACCGTCACCTGGGCATCAGCAAGCGTGTCGTCAAGTCGATTCAGCTTGTAATCTACGTCCTGAGTAATGGCTTCTACGTGAACCAGGGACTTTTGAGTTTCGGTGAGGATACTCTGTAGCTGTGGCAACAGGCTCCCGCGCAGGTTAGACAAGAATAGCGATACCTGCCAAAAAACAAAGGCCAATAAAACACCAGTAATCAAAAGAACGATTGTCAGCACTACCAAGAATACTTCCCAAATGGTCACTATGTTTCTCCTCGATTTCTATTCGCCCTCGCTTAGCAGGTTATACCTTATCAAGATCTCTTGGCACTCGAAATAGACCAGAGAATATTTAGCTATAGCGGCACTCAATGATCAGATAGTTTTGCCAAATCGGCCGGTAGTTCTGTACGATCCAGCATGATACGCGCCGAACGTTCTTCACCGGGTTGCAAGTCGATAATGTCCACTGTTCTGAAGCGTTTGCCGTCGGAAACTGTCAGCGTATGATTACCAGGTTTGACATGCGAAAAAGCATAGCCGCCTGACTGATCGGTTTGGCCGATCCAGATACCATCTAGCTCGATCATTACCCCGGACAGCGGGGTAGCGCTCTCGGACTCGGCCTGAACTCGCAACTGCGTTCCTGCGATCTCAGGTGGCAGAAGTCCCAAGTAAATAGCGTAGGCTTCGGCACGCAGCCGCGCCTCGCTATTTTCATCAGTGACCAGGGTCTCCACTCCGCTGGGGTAGATGACGACAGCTGTACTGGAAGTCTGTACCAGCGCGAACCCAGTATTGGCAACAGCGCCAGCGTTGGCCGTGCCAAGACGTGAAGATAACTGCTGACTAATTGATTCTGCTAAACGTTTACCCAGGGTGCTGCCAGGATAATGTTCAACTCTGGTGCGTAGTCCCTGGCCTGGCTGATGGCCGATACGCAGGAAAAGCGTAGCTTGCTCGGCATTCGCCATCCGCACTCGGGCAAGATCAGATGGCGCATCATCTAGCGCACGCGTCAGTAGAACATTTGCACCTACCGCCGTTAATAATTCTTTCAGATAAGATGCTACCCGCCAGTTAATATCAGATGCTTGCCTTATTGCGGTTCCGCGCGGGTTGTCGTCGTCTTCTGGATCAATCACGATCAGCTGGTCGGTCAGAGGTTCACCGATCGGCTCTAGCTGCACCAGGTTGAAACGTGGCCGGTTCAGGCTAATGTTTGCACTGCGAAATCCGCGCTTTGCCACGCGCAGGGTATGTAAGCCAGCCGGCGCATGTGGCAACCACCAAAACCCGTCTTGGTTAGAGCGGGTCGAGAGACTACTTTGCCTTCCGATAGCTAGAATCGTGGCATCTACCAGCGGAAAGCCCGGTTTCCCTGATACCTGGCCGGTCAGGATGGGCTGCCGTATGCCATTAACCTTGAAAGAAGCCTTTACCTTGTCACAGGTGGCCAGCAGAATGGTTCCGGTTTCACGAAATGCCATTACATAAGCGATAGCTTGTCCATTTCGCGTAAAGGCTTCCGTAGTTAGTAACTGCCCACCAGTGATCTCGAACTGGATCTTCGTGTTATCTGCCACGGGTCGCGCTAGCGCATCAGTGACTCCGATAAGGATCGGCAAAGGGCCAGACCGGGGTAAAGCTGGCAGAAGTGGATTCATGGTCATGCCAGCCGGCGGTGCGGCAATACGAAAACTGGCGGTTGCGGTGCGGGAGGTACGGTCTGCCAGGTTTCTGATACGCAAAGCAACTTGGTAGTCGCCATTCGGCAACGGGTCGGACGGCCTCCAGGTCAGTAAATTCCGGAACAGGGCAGATTGAACGGGCTTGCCATTTACTTCTAGCAGTACTCCCATCGGATCAATTGGACTGCTGTCTCCTACTAACTTTGCTTGGATTTCTGGCCGCAGCGGATCGCTGACCTGATCGAGCTGTAAGTCCGCGATGCGCGGTATCCCGGGAGCAAAATAATCACAGATTCCTAGAAAGTAAGCTTTCGCCTCCTGTTGGATCCCCTCTGGTGTACCAAGTCGCTGCTCTACCAGAGGGTTGTTGATATAATCTGCTTCACCTAGCACCGCTGGCACTTCAGCTGCTCTTAACACCAGAAAGTTGCCAGGCAACAATAGTGAATTCGTTGCGCCCATTTCAGAAGCCAGGCGCTGGTGAATTGCTAATGCCGCCTCACGAGAAGCGCCGGTATCTGCCATCTTGTAATAAGTTTCGGTTACCGAGCGTTGTGTACTGGTCTCGTCTCGAGTGGCATTGTGGTGGATCGAAAGAAAAAGGTCTGCTCGCTGCTCGTTAGCTATTTTGCTACGTTGCAATAGATCTTGGCCTAATGGCGCACCTGGTGCTGCCACAGCTTGATCTGCTTCGCGCGTGAGCAAAACTTTTGCTCCGGCTTGTCTCAACAAAACTGCCAAGGCTTTGGTAACTGCCAGATTACTATTTTTCTCCATGCTGCCATTCGGTCCAATTGCTCCAGTCTCTCTGCCACCATGTCCTGGATCGAGAACGATCAAACGGCCACTTACCGCATGGCTATCAGCCGGAATTGACAAAAGAATGGCCTCTACTTGCGACACTTCGCCAAACATGACGGCAAAACCTTGACAGACGACTAGCAAAGCCCGGATGAATGAGTGCTGCATGGCCTTTTATCATACTCCCAAGAGCGAATTGCACGACTGATCGCTCCCCGTATCCAGGATTTAGTGTTTACTTAAATCTGCCTTTAACATACCTTTGGCAAGTTTGTGTCTTTCTGGGCGATGGATCATTGACAGTACTTCGATATGGGTGCGAAGGAGCCTTAAATGGCACAAAGCAAGCTCGTAAAGATCCTCTCGCTAGTAAGCATAATAGCTGGTTGCAGTCAAGGCCCGACAGTTACCGAAAGTGCCAAGCGTAGTACGGCTTCTTCGGGTAACCTTACACCAGGACAACAATATCAGAAGCCGATACAACAACCGGTTGGCCAGCTGACACCGGAACTGGCGCTGCAAAAGGATGTTGCCAGTGCATACAACCAATTATCTGGCTATTCTGGCATTCTTGAAACTATTGATAAAAAGGGCAGCAAGACCATCATCTGCAAGGCAGCTGTCAAATTTCGCAAACCAGAACAGGTGCGAATCGACATCCAGAGTAACTCGGACGAGCCCAAACAAGCTGGGACCAAAGCGGTCTGGAGCGGTGGTAAAACCTTGAAAGTACGGCCTTCTGGCATACTCGGCTTTGCCAAGGTCGATCTCCCGACCACGGATTCGCGAGTTCTGACCCAAAATGGCTGGCGAATCGATCAGATTTCCTTGCGCGCTAACGTCATGTTATTTCTTGATCAGCGTACCAAGGTCAAGATCCTCGGTGATGGCAAATTGGGCAACTTGCCACTGGTATTCACCGAAGTCGTCGGACCTTTCAATGTCCAGGGCATCGATCGCATGAAGATGGGCTTCGATCGCCAGAGCAAATTACCGCTAACTGTGGATTTCCTGCAGGGTAGCTCGTCCGTTTATTCCATTCGTTTGCTGAACATGCAACTGCGCTCCCCGAGCCCGAGCGAGTTCGAGCTATAAGTGATATTGACACCTACGTCTAGGTAGATCTATTATTAAGTCTACCTAGACGTATTCTTGCATGGAGGAAGGTGGTATTCATCCCTTGGAGCAGTTGAACAAGACCGGTGGCTAATTTCGAATGAACGACCAGCTAGCACCGCCCTTCGCTGATGAGTCTCTGATCCCGGTTTTTCGAGCCCTCGGCCGTTGCCAATCCGCCATCGATCGTCTGACCGGTCCGCGGTTCGAAGCTCTCGGGTTGACGCCAGCCCAGTTCGATGTATTGGCAACCCTGGGCGACACCAGTGGAATGTCATGCAAAGAGCTAGGTGAACGTACCCTCATCACCCGTGGTACCCTCTCACCGGTGCTGGATCGCCTGGAAGCCAAGGGGCTGATTACCCGAGCCAAAGGTACTAATGACTGTCGGCAAACATTCGTCACCCTGACCGCAGAGGGGCAGGTTACCTATGAACGGACCTTCATGCCGCATGTTGTCTGGGTCAAGCAGTACATCGACAAGCTTACCCCAGCGGAGCAGGCACAGCTCGTGTCTCTACTAGACAAGCTACAGTCCGCTTTTTTATCGAGCACAACTACGTAATCATCGCATGCATTGAAAGGAATTTCGATCCCCCATGATCAGCAAGCAACATTTCGTGTCACTGACTCTTATTGCCATCTCGACCATGGTACTCCCGCTCAGCGCGGAAGCCCGGGTCTGGAAAATGACCCAGGACATGCACAGCACCACCGAGGCCTCCTTTGTCTCCAAGGCCTCCATTGTCAAGTTCGCCGGCCGTACTTCCAAGGTAGAGGGCACCGGTGAGATCAATGTCGACAAACCGTCCCGCAATCCGAAAGGCGATATCGTAGTGGATCTCCTCTCGCTAGATACCGGTATAGCGCTGCGCAACGATCATATGCGTGGCATGATCGAAGCCGTAAAGTATCCTACTGCCAGCTTCAAGCTCAAACAGCTCAACGCCCCCAAGCTCGTTGCCCAGCAGCCAATCTCGGGCACGGCAATGGGTGACTTTACATTGCATGGCATGACCCACGCTATTACCGTGCCGGTTACCCTGACCTTTTTGCCAGAGCAGGACAAGAACTATCGCCCTGGCGATTGGGTGGCTGTCTCCACCGAGTTCAAGGTGAAACTCTCGGACTATGGAATTGCCTTGCCCCAGCCAATTCTCGGCATCAAGATCGCTGACGAACTGAACATTACCCTTGATGGCATGGCCAAGGCGGTGGAGCAATAAGTTTAGCGGAAAGACGATCGGGCGCGAGCGAGTCGGTGTTCCAGCGCTCGCTCGAAGCGAACAAGTCGCCGGATCAGGGAATTATACCGAGAGTAGGCATCATACCCTGACTGCTGGCCGAGCAACCGGTAGAGCCGAAGTTCCGGATCTACCGGTTGCTCGGCTTCGTAGGGTACGGGAAGACCCAGGTAGCGCAGGCGTGGGGCGCCGATGGCAATCAGAAGCGCTGATGTGGACTCCACTTTGGCCGCAATGTCTGTCAGACCCTCGGCGATGAGTTCATAGCCAGGAAGGTCTTCAAGCCGCCGATCAAGCATCAGGCGCGCGGTCCTTGAGGATGTCAGCAAGCCGTTCACGAAAGGCAGCGGCCTCGATCCCCGGATAGCGCTTCAGTTGCGGGACGATCGCCTCGAATAGGCATCTGAGCTCTCCATGCTCGATCAGTCCCCGTTCTAGCATCTGGCGTACATCGGCGAGATCGCGCGCATGGCCTCGCTCGATCTTGGCGAGCGCCTGTGCATAGAAGTCATAATGGAAGAAATCGAGGGTTCCGAAGCGGCCTATGAATGCAGACCGCTCCCGCCATCCAGGCAGCGCGGGAATGAAGTCATCTGGTGCAGCCAGCTCAATGTTGATGTCCAGGCGCTGCTTCAAGGCGGCCAGTGCCTCGAAGAAATTCCTTGGTTCCGGATCAGCCTTGAGATCGACATCTACCGTAGCGTCACGCCATCCGACCAGCACTGCGCTCGCGCCGCCGGTAAGGTAAATTCGGCCTGCCCCCGAAGTTTCATGGCTCAACGCGTCCATAAGACGGTGAACCTTTTCAAGAGTCGACTCTGAGCGCATTCTTCGTAAGATCATAGCAGGATCCCGACGCAATGCTGGAAGAAAATGAGACGAATAGCGGAGGCGTAATTAAAACCCTGCTTGTTGCGCAACACGAGATCGCTGCCCACGTCGCGCTTTGCAAAGAAACCGAGCTTCGACGCCATCGCTAACAGCGACCATGCTACGGCACACATTCAAGCCCAACAGCATCAAGGCCCAGCATCGCTGCTGGGCCGGTTTCGGCATTACTGGCCAATCTGGCCAGTAAACCTTATTGTAGCAACGGCTCTCACCCCGGAATGCCACAATCCTGTTAAGGATAATAGCAACCTGCCTATAATGTAGCAAGGAATAATTCATATCTTCGTATCTCGATGTCATTCTATCAAGGAGGGACTTTGTACACCCTGGGTCTAGACATCGGCATGGCTTCAGTCGGGGCTGCTCTGCTAACAAGGGACAAGATCCTCGCCTTGCATGTTCGTACCTTCGACAAGGCCGAGACCGAGAAAGGGGAGCCGCTTAACCTCGTTCGCCGTTTGGCCAGAGGCACCCGGCGGCGCTTACGTCGGCGGGCCTATCGTCTCCTCAAGTTGGCAAGACTTTTCAAGCGTCGTGGTTTGATCCAGAAAGCCGCTCCCGAGTCCTTCTGCAAACATGGCCCCCGGGTCTGGGATCTCAGGGCCGCCGGTCTGGACCGGAAGTTAGAGCCAACCGAGTGGGCAGCGGTGTTGTATCACCTGTGCAAGCACCGTGGCTTCCAATCAACCCGCAAGACCGAGGGCAGCGCAGACAAGGATGTCACGGCGATGCTCAAAGAGATCCGAAAAAACATCGAACAGTTGCAAATAGGCTATCGAACTCCGGGTGAAATGGCGGTTCGCGCTGCTAAATTCGCTCCTGCAAAGCGCAACAAGTCCGGGACCTACGTCAATACCTTTCCACGAGAGGCCATACAAGATGAGCTGACAAAGCTCTTCTTGGCTCAGCGCTCGTTTGGCAACAGTTTTGCCGAAAGCGACGTCGAAGAAAAAGTGCGGCACTGGCTCATGGCTCGTCGCCCGGCACTTTCTGGTGATTCCCTCAAAAAAATGGTAGGCAAGTGCACGTTCGAGCGCAATGAAACCCGTGCAGCACGCGCCACGTTCAGTGCCGAGAGGTTCATCTGGCTATCATCACTCAATAATCTTCGCATTTTCAACCGCGGAAAATCTCGCGCATTGACCCCAGACGAACGCAACAAACTGATAGATCTGCCCTTTGAGCAGTCCAAGCTGACCTTCAAACAGATCCGTAAACAACTGGCACTCGGCGAGGATGACCGCTTCAATCGCGTAATTTACCGTCCAGGAGCCAAGGCTCCCGAAGAGGCAACTTTTTTTGAAGCCAAGGCCTACCATGAGCGCCGAAAGGCCTACGAGAAAGCTGGATTGCAGTGTTTTTGGGAGAGAGATTGCAAAGATCATGTACGGCTGGACGTGTTGGGTGAGGAATTGACCTATGGCAAACAGGATGACGAGATCCGAAAGAAGCTCTTGGAACATGGCATAGAACCAGCGATCGTCGAGGCCGTGCTCGAAGTCAGTTTCGAGAAGTTCATCCAGCTATCGCTAAAAGCACTGCAGAAGATCACTCCCCACCTGCTTGAAGGATTGCGGTATGACGAAGCAGTGGTAAAGGCAGGTTACCATCATTCCCAGATCGCTCAAGCTACGCCCAGGCAAACGTCGATTCCCCCGCCCGATCCCGCTACCATCAGAAATCCGGTAGTTTACCGAGCACTCAATCAGGCCCGCAAGCTCGTCAACGCGATTGTCAAAGCCTATGGACCACCCGCTGCTGTTCATATCGAGCTGGCCAGAGATCTGGCCAGGTCATCCGACGAACGGCAGAAAATCAAGCGGGAACAGGACAAATTCCGAAAGCAGAAGGCTGAGGCCGTCCGGGAGTTCAAGGAGTATTTCAAGGAAGAACCACGCAAGGATAACTTGCAGAAATATCGTGTCCTTTCGGCGGGCGTGCTTGGAAGCTGCCGGCGGCCGTGCCATGCTTGGCTGAGTGCCTAATCGGCCGTTCG
>JACQUT010000052.1 GCA_016267585.1 Cyanobacteria bacterium NC_groundwater_1444_Ag_S-0.65um_54_12 | reverse complement strand
GATCACTTCAATTTGCATGGCCGCGTGCCTATTCAGATCGGTACGCTTTCCAAGGCGATCGGAGTGTTGGGCGGCTACGTGGCTGGCCCACGAGCACTGATCGAGTTCCTTTATCATAAAGCTCGGCCTTTCTTGTTCTCGACCTCTCATCCACCAGCGGTGACCGCAGCTTGCCTGGCAGCTTTCGCGGTACTGGAGCAGGAGCCGGAGTGGATAGAACGCCTCTGGGAAAATACACGTTTCTTCAAAGCTGGCCTGAAACAACTGGGCTTCAATACTGGCAATTCCGAAACGCCCATTACACCGGTGATCGTAGGTGACACCAGGCTGGCCATGCAGTTGTCGGATCGCTTATTCGCCGAGGGCATTTTTGCGCAGGGTATCGGTTTCCCGACCGTTCCGCGCGGGAAGGAGCGGGTGCGGACTATAGTGACCGCCACTCACACGCGGCCGGATCTGGAGTTCGCCTTGGCCGCCTTCGCCAAAGTCGGAGCGGAGCTCGGCATCAGCGCAAAGGCGATCGTATAAAAGCGGGGTAACCCGGGCCTGCCACCGAACTTTCTTGCCTGCTTGGCCGTCTAACTTTAGAATTGATCGTTTGGCAGAAAGGATACGAAGGAAAATATATATGCGTAAGATTTTTGTTGCCAGGTCTTTGTTGTTTGTCACCTTGGCGGGTACGGTGTTTCTTGGTGGTTGTTTCATCCCGCTGCCATTGCCGGGAACCAAATCCGACAGTGGTTCTACTAAATCCGGTATTTCTGTTTCTTTCGATAGTCAAACTACATCAATTAAATCTACCTTGGGCACGTTGCAAGTAAACTTTGACACCTTGCAAGGGGTATTTACTAGCCTGGCCATGCCGTTGGCGCAGGTGTCACCTGCCGCCAGTACCGCAATGAAACAAGGTTATCGCATACTGGGTTCAATTACATCGTATGGCATGACGGTGGCCTGGGATGATATTACCAGGCAGATCACCAGAATTTCGGGAAATGGCGCCGAGCTGGCCTTCGGCTTTTCTGGCAAAGGTGAGAATAAGCGTTCTGCCACGGTCGATTTGCAAGCTTCGCCTGACAAGACGACCGGTTCTGCTACGCTAGAGGTCAATGCTACTGCCTGGAACCCCGTAGCAAACGTCAATCCGGATAATCCCCAGTTCTGGTATAACGAGTTTCCTGCCACGGACAGTGTCGTTTCCCTGGATGCCTCCCTGAAATTGCTGCCCAAGGGGCAAAGTGACCAAGAAGTCAAGCTAACCGTGGGAGCTAGCAATTTTCAAATTCCGACGGGATTATTCAAGGGTTCGCTGGGATGTGGCTCGGATGATGATTATAACCAAGAAGAAAAGCAGGCTGGCACTCAATACGAACCTACCGAAGATGACGAAGACAATTCTGGACCTTGCACCTCGTCAGCTAGCAAGATCCCTTTCCACCTGACTTTCAGTGGCTCGATTCCGAGATTTGGCTTCGATCAGACGCTGGATCTAAGGGAGACCGGTGCCAGTACCGGTGAAGTTACGTTGAGCGGATCGTTTTCCGCAGAAACCGAAAAGAACGGCAAACAGGACTGGAAAGGCTCGATAATTCTTACTGCCGATAGCAAAGACCGCAATGCAGGTTTAGTCACCTTTGCGTATGAAAATACGACGCAAAAGTTCAAGCTTACCGGTACGGTGAAACCTAAAGGTAACGGTTCGAGCGGCGCTATCGTCGAGGGTAGTTTCGTGACAGCTGATGGTAGCAAGGAATTAGCTACCCTGAGCTTCGATTCAGACAAGAATAAGTACCCGATAATCAAATATGCCGACGGCAGCACCCAGGAGATCAAGTTAGGGCCGGTGGGAGGCTACTCGGCACCACCGCGGCCCTATCCGATCCGGACACCTGACGTAGGAGCTTACCCCTATCCCAGCGCTACGCCAAACGTGAAAACTTATCCCTATCCTGGCCCCACTCCGAACCTGGGAGCTTATCCTTATCCTACCCCGACGCCAAACTACTGGGTAGCCTATCCGACGCCACCGGTCTATTGATACCGGTCACCAGCTGGCGGGTGGTACATACCGGTCAGCTGGTAAGTTCGAGGGCAATGCTACTTCATTGGCACCGCTTTATAGTATAGCTACCGCCAAGGCAACAGTACTGTAAAGGTTGTGGAACCGTTAGTGCATTCTGCCGTGACGCGTCCGCCTAGAATTTCTGCCAGTGCCCGCGCGATATAAAGCCCCAAGCCGGTGCCCGAGCTTTGGTTTTTATGGCGATCGAGTCGTTCAAATTTTTTGAAGATCAACGCAATTTCTGCCGGGGTAAGATCGCCGCCATGATTGCTGACAGCAATTGCCACACCGGTTTCTCGGGGAGTAACTTGAATCGTGGCCGGGGAGTCCTCTGGTGAATATTTCAGAGCATTCTCGGCCAAATTCAACAAAATCTGCAACAGGCGATCGCCATCGGTCTTGATAGCTAACGGCGGGCATTTAACTGCCAAATCGCGTTGCGGATACTGACATACTAGCAGCAACCGCGCTTGCTCGACGATGGTTGCCAGGTCAACCAGCGCCAAAGCGAGACGAGTTCGCCTGCCATCGAGTCGCGAGACCGCCACCAGGTCATCCAGTAACCTGGTGGCTCGGTCTACCTGCAGGTCAGCAATAGACAGGAATTGCCGCACTTCTTCCGGTGAAAGCTGGTAACGATCATTGCCCAATATCTTGAGGAAACCTTTGATGGCAGTCAGCGGAGTGCGAAGTTCATGCGAGGTAATGCCCAGTAATTCGCATGCTTCTACCATCTTATCGGCAACATCACGCTGTAGTGTGAAAAGATGCCCCAGTTGTCTGGCCAGCAGCGCCAGCAGCGATGAATTCTCGACACGTGAGGCGTTTCGCCAAAATACGCTGATCATGGCAAATGGCTCTTCTGTTAGCAAAATGGGGAAGCTGATCGCGCTGCGGAAACCACCTTC
>JACQUT010000056.1 GCA_016267585.1 Cyanobacteria bacterium NC_groundwater_1444_Ag_S-0.65um_54_12 | reverse complement strand
TGCTAAAGCCTTGTCGTGTTCGATTGTTAAGCATCTCTCCCAACCTAGTGTACGCCATACGAGCTGGCTGCTCTACGCGGCCTTTTACCGGCGATCACCAGCCGCTGAGCCGCCAGTAAGCGATCCCCCAAAGGTTTACCAAAAAGGCTGCCACCGCTAGCAGCTGGAAGCAGCGTGTGGGGTTATTCTTGAGATAAAGGCCCAAAATTATCAAAATAAAAGGTGTGTAGTCCAAGCTGTAACGTGCACCGAACTGGCGCCAGCCATCCCAAAAATAGAGCAAGTAGAGGCCAGCCATCGGTAGCAGGCTCGACCAAGCCGCGACAGCGACCGTCCGGTCCCGGTATGGTTGATAGCGATGCGGAGTTGGCCGCGCGCCGCTATCAACAGTTTCATCCTTACTGGCTTCTGCGGTAGCCTCCCTGACCGCCCGGCCCTGCAAAATAGCATTGGCAGCAGGAAACAACAGCAAGAAGACAGGGGTAGTCCAAAATAATGAGAGGCCATGATCGGTCAACAAGGCAAAGGGCGGATGAGGCACAAAAGTAGGGCCGCGCCAGAAATACGCCGGCAGCATGGTGATCAAGTAGTGCAAGCTGAATGAACCATGCGGGGGGTGCCAGAGCGCTTGGTTGGCGTAGAGATAACCGTTATCGAGCGGGTTGCCAAAACGTGCCCAGTTATACCAGGCAGCTGCCAGCCCCCAAGCTGATAACCCGACAAAAAAGCCAGCGCTCGAGGGGAAACGCCAGCGCGGAAGGTTGAGCAAAATCAGGTAGCAGGGGATTGCCAGCAGGCAAGCTTCTCTGGACAGCACAGCGGATCCCAGAACCAGGCCGATTAGCCAACCACGACGTTTGCCGAGTACCTCGAGCGCACCGGTAAGCAAAAAGCAGTTAGCGCATAGCTGAGCGAAAAGCCAGGTGTTGCCGTAAGAACTGACCCAAAACTGCACCGAACCGACCGCAAAAACCGCCGTGAGCCAGGCGGTAGTTTTGGTCGAGCAACCCAGGCGTTCCAGCAATCGCCAAACCAGGCCTACGTTGATGGCCCCTAGCACGGTACAGATGCGAGCCAAATTGAGCGATTCATGAAAAATCGCGACCAGCGGCAATAACAAGACGGACGGTAGCGGTCCGTAATAGACGTAAGGCCGTCCTTGATACCAGGCCAGCTCCGTTAGCCAGGCGGGAGGATTCAACAGATAGAGCTTGCCTTGCAAGAAAGCTTCCGCCAAGTGCACATGATAATTGAAGTGCATGAAGCCGCCATTGTTCGCCAAGGTATAAGCCAAGAAGGCCAACGCCATGGCTAACTCGGCCACGGTAAAAGAGCGCTTTACTCTTTGACAAAGAACAAGCAACAAGTTACGGATTGTCAAGCTTTTTCCCCTGAAGCAAGAAACCCAGGTGCCCAAACTGCGGATCGCTAAATTCTGTCAGCTGGTAACCTGCCGCGCGTAGCCGTGCCAGATCATGTTCTTGATAGAGGGTCACGATAGGCCGTTTACCGAGGTTAGCTTGCACGACTTTAAAGAAATCCCCATCCCAGTTGTCATCGTAGAGATTGCGGTCATCGACTATTAGCAGATCGGGCCGGCGTCCTTCGACCCATCTGCCATACCAGAGGGGAGTCGAAACGCTCCACCAAGAAAGGATGACGCCGTTCTCGGGAGCAGAACGAAACACCGCTTCCATGAAACGCCGGGGCCAATCATCTTGCGCTTCTTGGACAAATTTGCCATGGTTTTGCTGCCATAAAATCAGGGGAAGAATCAAGGCAAGCAAAGGTAGTAATAACAAGACTCTAGGTTTAGTTTGCCAAGCTTTCCAGATAGCTCCGCTGCCGATGGCGGCACAGAGCAAGAGCACGGCATGTGCCGGAAAATGATAGCGGTCCAGGTCAGCATTTTCGTAATTACTGGCGGCATAAAGCGGTACGAGGAAAGCCAGACCCAGAAAGAGCGCAGTTTGCCAGTGCTTGGTGCAGAGCCATCCCAGACCGCAAATAGCGAATAATCCGATCAGCGCAGCACCCGGACCCGTGTACCAGGTCTGGAGGTAGGCCGGGTATTGCGCCAGCTTTTGACCAAAGTGCGCGATTCCTTCCAGCGACAAGAAATGCATATGCCCGCGGAATTGTGAGCCGGAAACCAAATAAAGAAAGCGTTCCAGAGTGGTCGGGTGCCCATAGTTCAGTGGGGGATTCATCAGCGAGCGCAGCGGTAAATACCAGTAAACGGATAACCCGGCGCTAAAAAGGCCAGCCAGAGCAGCGACGAATTTTCCGGTAAGCTCTTTGGTAGGGGCAGTGGTGAGCACCAAGATCGCTACGGCAGGAAACAGCATAAGTATTAACAGGTGATTACCCAGGCTCAAGCCAGACCAGAATGCCAGTACGCCCAGCAGCCAGGGCTCGCGTCGCTTCGCCCAAGCCAGGCATAATGCCAGCAGCCCTAGCACCATGAGCGCGTTCAGCGCATGCGGATCGGCCCGCAATGCCACCCGCCAGTAATAGGGTGCCAGGCCGAACGTCAAAGCGCTAGCCAAGGCAATGAATGTTCCAGCAAACCGCCTGCTCATGAACCCCAAGATGCCCACCGCCCCGGCAGCGCACACTGCCGAGAGGAGGTTCATTCGATAGGCCACCGACCCTACTGGCATGAGTATCAGCCAAACCTTGCCCAGCAAGGTATAGAAAGGGTAGCCGGTGGGATGGGCAATCCCGAGAATGTATGGTACGGTCTGAAATTCTCCGACATCCCAGTTGCCCAGACCCCTTTGCACGGTAGGCAAATAGGCCAGGAATACCAGTAACCCGGCTATCACGCCCACCCAGATCGCCTTGAAGCTTTCGCTTTTTTCGGCAGCGGTACAGCTCGGACTCGGTCGTCGGCCAGCGGTCGTCGGTATTAGCTCAGCGGTAGCGGCCCAGCGGTATCGTAAACGGTCGAGCAGTCCCATTAGCTTGCTGAACCCCGTTGTTTTTTGAAGGCTTGCACGGCAGTTACTGCCAGGCGATCGCAACGCTCGTTGTGAGGGTGACCAGAGTGCCCCTTGATCCAGCGCCAGCTTACTTGATGTTTAGCAGCCAATTGCATGAGCTGGCGCCAGAGATCCTGGTTTGCCACCGCCTTACCCTGCGCATTGACCCAACCTTTACGGGACCAGCCAGCTAGCCAGCTGGTCATCCCATCTACGAGATAACGCGAGTCACTGGTAATGCAGATTGTTGTAGGGCGAGCCAGAGCCTCCAGAATCAGAATGGCGCCTTTGAGCTCCTCGCGCTGGTTGGTCGTCAGCGGGGTTACCGCCGAGACGATTTCTTTTTCTTTTACGATGCAATCGTCTCGGCGTGCCACTAAAATAGCGGCAGCTGCCCCCGGACCCGGATTTCCCGAACAAGCTGCATCGCAATAGCCCTCGAATACCAGCATCTATTCATTGTGCCTCTGTTAACTTCTGGTCGGCAACAGCTCCGCGATATCTGGCAAAATAACATCGGCCGCTGGCTCCAGTTGCTCGCGCGTGCTCACGCCCGATAGTACCCCTACCGTGGCAACGCAGCCTGCCTGTCTTCCCATCAGCAAATCGTTGACACCGTCACCTACCATGATCGTTTCGTCCGGGCTTGCTCCCAGACGCTCACAAGCCAGTAATAGCAATTCAGGAGCTGGTTTGCCATTCACTACCTCGTCGCCACCTGCCACCGCAGTCAAAAAAGTAGCTACGCCGATCGCGCGAAGCGTGGCCCAGGCATGGGTCTTGTTATCAGTAGTGGCGACCCCTAGTAGCCAACCAGCAGATCGCAATGCTTCAAGGGTTTGCTTGACCTGACGACATGGCTGTACGCTGCCAGGTGGCAACTGTTCGTCAGCGACTTTCCAAGCTTCTCGTACTCGAGATTTGGCCTCGACCCAGGGAACCCCATATTGATAAAGAAAGCCAGTAGCCAATACTGCTGATTCGGTTCGGGTCGCCAATACCAGTGGTCCATTGGGATCCACGTCGCCATTGCGCAACCCCAGTAAGGCTTCGAGCTCCTGGATCTTGGCAGTATCACAATCAATTCCCTTGATCGT
This sequence comes from Cyanobacteria bacterium NC_groundwater_1444_Ag_S-0.65um_54_12, assembly GCA_016267585.1. Classification (GTDB taxonomy): domain Bacteria; phylum Cyanobacteriota; class Sericytochromatia; order S15B-MN24; family VGJW01; genus JACQUT01. Next base: position 549 of record JACQUT010000056.1, on the reverse strand, counting down.
TGCAGTGGCGCGAGCTCGTGTTATGGCACCCCAATAGCTTACAAAATCGAGCAACACGCCGTCCTTGTCGAAGACGATCGCCTTGGCATTGACCGGCCCACCAGGAAGTTTCAGCGTTGGCATAGTAGATGACACCTCAAGGATGACGCATGCTGGGGACGCGTAATTGGGGAACATTGTCAGGGCGCATTACCCGTAGTCGCTGCACCTGGGCTCGCACCAAGCTATTAGCATAACGGAGTTGCTGCGCTATTTCTTGCAAGATTGCCAAGTCTACTCTTTCGTCAAGACTAGCTACCTCGTATAGCGAGTTCAGGCGTCCAGCTAATCCCTCGGCTGCCGACAAATTCGTTTCCGCTGCTGGTAATGTCCGGAGCGTTTCCTTCAGCTCGGCGGTCAGCACGCGTACCAGAGCAATTGTTGGCCAGTCTCTGTCAAAAACTCGTGGCAAATAATGTTCATTGAGGTTTCGCAGCACGAGCTTGGCTGCCGTCAATGGCTTTTGGTGTGGCGCCAAAGCCGCAGTGCGAAATGGCCCCAGCCGTAGAT
>JACQUT010000047.1 GCA_016267585.1 Cyanobacteria bacterium NC_groundwater_1444_Ag_S-0.65um_54_12 | reverse complement strand
CGCTAACCGATCGCTGCGGATGCTTGATTGCAGTGGGCCAGGTTTTGATCATCCCAATTTACCGGCTGCTCCAGAAACCCGTTACTTGAAGTGTTTCTGGGGTCTAGTAAATTAGAATGCTGGGAAGTAGTGGTCGGTAAAATCCGCTCGTGGTGGGCGTTTATCGCGTTTACGTTCCTCTAGACCAGTATGCTCACCAGCTGTACCGACGTCCACCAGATCGCTACCAGCCAGTGGCATTCCTATCTGAAAAGTGAGAGACGGCACCCAGCGTCCTTGCTGCAGTCCGGGTCGAATGGCTTCGACTGTCGGCAACTGATCCGGATTAGCTAGCAAGATCTGGACTATGGCATCACGTGCCAGGTCAACCGGCCCTGATTTGATAATGCTTGAAGCACCGCGCGCTCTCGCCAGGTAGGTCATGGCTGCGCCGACTCGTCCTATTGCCCGTAAGGCCGATGAACCCGCTTCGCTATTTGCTAGCAGGATGGCATTTTGGGGATGGGTATTCTGGAATTTCAGGAAGAAATTACCGAACGTAGCAGCCAGAGACTTCATCATCCGCACTAACATGGGCACGGAAACGAACTTTTGCGCGGCGGTCACCAGTATTCCTTTAGCCAAACGATATCTTCCATCGCGCAAGATACGCTCTTGCAGGTAACGACCCAGATCTTGCGCTCGCACTGGCATATTTCGCGCCCGTTCAGTTAATTCTGCATCATCCAACGTTTGCCAATTACTGCCGAGGGTCTCGATTATTAATTCTGGAGAATTCTTCGCTACTTGCCCAAGAAAATTACGAACAGAGATGTTGGTCAAGATGCCACCCGTGCCGCCTCGCTTGGTTTCCTGATTCGCTCCTTTTCCGTAAAGCGCTTCAAACATACCCTCGCCAATCTGGCGTGGTGTTTTCATGTGCCAATCAAAAGAGACACAGTGCACTAGCTCACGCTCGCAACTGGGCAGAGAGCTGCATGCTGCTTCCCAGAGAGCTAGTAGCTCGGTCTGGGAATATTCGGTGGTCGGCGATGCTACCCGCTGGGTGGAACGTGCCAGGCTAAGCGTAGCGAATGTGGCAAAAGGCGTGACGTGACCGCGCAGGGGTGGTGCTACTACTACCACACTGTACGGGACGTAATTGCCTTCTTGCAAAGCGTCGTGGAGTGCAGCTAACTTGGCAATTTCGCGCGCTACCGCCTGAGGTAAGCTTTGCTCCGAGTGCGCAGAGCAACCTTTCAACTTTTGAGCTTCCAGAAACTCCAAGCGAGTCGCCAGAACCCGCTCGGCCAGAACACCGGCAGCAACTGCTTGATCAGTATCGAGTGCAACTTCACGAAAGGCGAGGCCGTTAGCTGCGACTGCCGCAAGCAGTACCTGAGTGAAAATCCCCGCATCGATGAGTTCTTCGCCGGCGGTAACTTCCAAGCCGAAAGGTTCAAGGACATCGCCTAGCAAGGATTCATAATGCTCGCGGCGCAGTAACAGCAAGACTGGCGCACCAGCCAGCTCGCCACTGTCACCTGGCTCGTCAGTTTGCTCTTTGGATGTAAAGCGGGCAAGCCGTTTGGCCAGATTGGCATCCGCTCCTCTAAGCTCGATGATTCGCATTGGTTGCCAGTTGGTAGCAGAGGGTGACCAGAAGGCATGGTAAGCACATTCCAATAGAGTGTCTGTTGCTACCGTGGCATTCATATCTGGTTCGCCCAGCTTAGCTATTTGGGAAAGGAACAAATCGAACCCTGGATATTGGCTGTAAGATCTACCTTGCTTCCCATCAGGGTAAACGGTCCAGTTATCGCCGCCGGCAGTTAGCGAAATACCTGAGCTGTCTAGCGTAATTGCCTTTCCTTGCATACGAGCTTGAATTTTTGCTGATTCCAGTGCGCTCTCGAATGCCGTTATTTCCTGATCGAGGATCTGATCGCGTTCTGGTATGGTCGCACCTAGTAACTTGCCGAGTATGCTGTTAGCACGTTCCGTGGCGACGAAGCTCTGCAGAACATCTAATGCAGCATGGCTATTTTGCAGCATGGTCTCTGGCACGTAATGTCTTCCTCCTGGCTCAAAGTAATCTACTATGTTAACGAACGAATAAGCGGTCATGGTAGCATGGCTGCGCTATGCTTGGTCGCAATAACCGATACCGCATCTCGCACTCGGAGGCTGTAAGATGGCTCGAACCCCTATGGTAGCAGGAGCCTTGCTCCGAGAGTCGATGACTTTTCAAACCGATATACTGGCCCAGACACCGCTCCAAGATGTATTGGTAGTGCATGGGCCCTTTGGCTGGTCGGGAGTTTATCCCCTGGATCTACCGGAAACAGCGCAAAATGGGTGGTGTGTGCGACATTGTGGCCTGTATTTCGTGAAGCTGGCAGCCAGTGTACAGGTGCGGCAAAGAGCGGCGGTGGTGGTCGAAAAAACTCACTACCAGCTTTTTGCTGGAGATAGCCTCTTAAAAGATGCCGAACTCTGTACCGTTTGCTTAAATAAGGGGTGCCCTTGCAATAGTAATCCTCAAGCTAGGGTCGAGCTCGCATATGGCAAGCTGGTTTTACCGCTCAAAAATAGCTAGCTGCTACTATGTTGCAATATTTATAGGAGGTTTCTTGCGCACCTTTCTTTTGGCTTGCCTGATATTTTGTCTGGTGGCCATGCCAGCCTGGACCGCTCCGGCCTCTGGAACTTCAAGTTCGGTAGCCTTGGCCGAAGATGCTATGGCTACCGTATGGAATCCGGCCGGACTGGGTTGGAATCCAGGACCAGGGCTTCATCTCGCTTTGTCCGGTCCAGCGAACGGATTGCTAGGATTTTCTTTGGGCGCTGGAGGAATGGCAGTCAGCTTGGAAGGTGGGCGGCAGGAAATCACTTTTGCCTCTGCCATTCCGCTTGCAACCGGATGGCGTGGTGGATTATCCTATCGTTTGGGCAATTTCCAGGGAAAAACGGGAGGCGACTACGATGTCGGCTTACTTTGGCGTACTTATAACTGGCTCTCGCTGGCTGCGGTAGCTAGAAACCTGGGGGGAACGTTACCGGGTGAGGACAAAAATTATCAGATGGGCTTAGCTTGGCGCCCCATTGGCGAGCGTCTGACGCTGAGTATCGATGGCAGATGGACTGATAAGCTAGGTATCCGGCAAATAGTACCTGAATTGGGATTGGAACTCGAGCCTGCCAACGGGATATTCTTGCGCTTGGCAGGAACTTCAGAATCAATCAACCAATTTAACCCGGCACTGACCATCGGGCTGGCGGTCAGTTCACCACGTTGGGATGTTGGTGGTTGGTTAAAGGCAACCCAGCTCCAGAATCAGCTACCACCCGTACCGGCCGGTTATCTCCGCTTTCGCGAAGCCAGAGGCGCTGCCTCTTTGCTGGGCGGCCGTGAAATCATGGAAATAGAGCTGGCAGGAAATCTCGGCTCTGGAGCACCGGCATTTGGTTTCTTGGCTGGTGGTGACCAGAAGCCTGCCATCGCACCTACGTTGTATGCTCTCGAACAAGCAGTTCGCGATCCCCGTGTCATTGGTCTGGCGCTCAAGATTGGTGATGTCTCGGCGTCGCTTGCAGATATCCAAGAAGTACGGAACGCAATCAAGGAGGTTAGAGGCGCTGGCAAGGTGGTAATCGCCTATTTGTCCACCGGGAGTTTTTCAGAGATTTACTTGGCGTCGGCAGCAAACCGCATATTGTTAAATCAATTGGGCGTGATCGATTTCACTAGTTTTGCCGATGAAACGTTGTTCTATCGCGGGTTGCTGGATAAGGTAGGTTTGAAAGCCGAATTCGTTTCTACTGGTCCCTACAAGACCGCAATGGAGTCTTTCACCAGGCATAAACATAGCCCAGAGGGTCGCCAGCAACTGGATGATCTGGTGGATGATCAGTTCCGGCAGGTCATAGCAGGTATTGCCGAGGGTAGAGAGCGCACGGTTGCGGAAATCCGCGAGCAAGTCAATCGTGGCTACCTTTCCGCTCCTGAAGCGTTGCAAGTCGGTCTAGTTGACGAACTGGCTCCCGAAGATGCCTTGACAGAAAACCTCATGCGGCTGACCAAAACCGAGGCAGTATTCGATGGTTTCAAGCGCCTGGATCGGATTCGCTCATGGTCGCCACCCCGGATCGCCATTGTGCATGCCATGGGAGCCATAAACGAAGGTTTTTCCGGAGATGATCTGCTTATGGGGCGCACCTTGGGCGAAAGGACATTGATCGAAGCGCTAAGCGCGGCACGTGAGGATCAACGTATCAAGGCGGTGGTACTTCGCCTTGATACCCCGGGCGGATCGGCTGTTGCTGCCGAAGCAGTCCGACGCGAAGTCGAACGTTTGCGCGAAACGAAGCCGGTGATCGTGAGCATGGGAGGAGTAGCTGCATCGGGTGGTTACTGGATTGCTTGTGGCACCGATCGGTTACTGGCTAGTCCCGGGAGCGTAACTGGAAGTATCGGAGTAGTGGTCGGAAAATTCAGTGCCGGTGAGCTACTCGATAAACTGGCAATTCGCAGTGAAATGGTCGGACGGGGAAAGTATGCCAACATGCACTCTTTGACCCGGCCTTTTTCGGCAGATGAGCTCGCCTTGTTGCAGTCTAGTGCAGATTTTACTTACGGACGTTTTCTCGAACTGGTGAGCGATGCCAGGCATCTGCCGCCTAGCCAGACCAAAGAACTGGCGGGTGGACATATTTATAGCGGCGAGCGAGCTCTTTCCTTGGGTCTGATTGATCGCGAAGGTGGACTATTGACTGCGCTTGCTGAAGCTAAAATGGCAGCCGGAATACGAAACGAAGAAGTAGAGGTAGTGTATCTGCCGGGGCAACAACCTTGGCGTCTGGCCTCGGATCCGCTAGTTTTGCTCGATACCACGGCAGCTTTACGTAAGACCCTTGGCGGACTGGCTCGTTGGGGACGAACTGATACCTGGTTATTGGATCCGCGTTTTTTCTTGTATTAGAGTGTAGTCAATGGAAGAACAACGTCGAATAATAGGCCTTGATGTTGGTTCGCGCACTATCGGTATTGCCATAAGTGATCCGCTGGGCATCACGGCACAGGGTTTGGGGGTGCATAAGCGGACTAACCGGTTGGCCGATGTCGAGGAAATTTCTCGCTTGGCTGAACTTTACCAGGCTGAGCGGATCGTGGTAGGCTACCCAGTGAGTTTGAGCGGTCAGGTAAGTCGACAAGCTCAAGAAGTAGATGATTTCATCAGTCGGCTGATGGTAATTGGTTTGCCGGTGGAGCGTGAGGACGAGCGATTTACCACCAAAATTGCTGAGCGGGCCTTGATAGCTGCGGATCTATCTAGAGCCAAGCGAAAGCGTGTGATAGATCAGCAAGCGGCCATTTTGATTCTGCAAGGATACCTGGATCGAATACGGAGCAAAGAAAGGAAATAGGATATGGAACTTACCGACGACAATGATAATTTGATCACGCTCCAGGATGAAGAGGGCAACGAACATGAATTCGAAGTGGTGGATGTTATTGAGGTAGCTGGCAAGGAATATGCTTTGTTGCTACCTGCTGATGCCGAAGAAGAAGACGAAGAGAGTGTGCTAGTGTTGCGTTTTGATGACGATACGCTGTCCGTCATTGAAGACGAAGCCGAGTTCAACCAAGTTGTGGCCTACCTGGAAGAACTCGGTGAAGAGGTAGAAGACACCACCGAGGAAGAAGAAACTGAGTTGTCGAATAAGCGTACACCGCGAGACAAAACTCATTGAGCGTTTTCTTGACATTTGTCTTTAGCCTACCATAGG
>JACQUT010000045.1 GCA_016267585.1 Cyanobacteria bacterium NC_groundwater_1444_Ag_S-0.65um_54_12 | reverse complement strand
TGGGGTGATGCCCCAGACCCGAGAGCATCTGGCGATTTTGAAACTATTGCGGATTGAGCGGGGTGTCGTGGTGGTGACCAAAGCCGATCTGGTAGACCCCGAGCTGCATGATCTGGCGATCGCCGATATTCAAGAAGCCTTGACAGATACTTTTTTGACCAACGCTCCGGTAATAACCGTATCGGCTATCAGTGGAGCCGGTTTACCAGAATTGTTACGCGAGATCGATCAGCAAGCCGTTGCAGGCACCGGGCGCGATTCATCCGCTCCTTGCCGTTTGCCGGTAGATCGCGCCTTCAGCAAGCAGGGTTTTGGAACGGTGGTCACCGGTACGCTATTTAGCGGAACACTGTGCGAGGGAGCGGTGCTGGAAATCGTACCAGGCGGACACAAGGCACGGGTTCGCGGATTGCAGGTCCACGGGCGTAAGCGCGATCGAGTTTTGGCTGGACAACGCGTGGCCATCAATCTGGCGATTCCGGGGCAAGTCGATCTGACGCGTGGGGTTTGGCTACTAGAGCCCGGGCTGTTTGCAGCCTCTCGTATCTTGGATGTCTACCTTGAGATACTAACTGGTATGTCACCTCTGATACATCAGGAGCGCGTACGGGTGCATCACGGTACAGCCGAGATCATGGGGCGAGTGGCCTTGTTAGAGGAAGACGAGTTGCCCGGTGGGGAATCCGGCTATGCCCAGCTTTTGCTAGAGGCACCGCTGAGCGCTGACTTTGGCGATCGGTTCGTGATCAGACGTTATTCGCCCGCCCAGACCATTGGTGGTGGACAGGTCTTGCATCCGCGTTCGCGTCGCTGGAGACGCCGTTCGGCGATAGCGTTAGCACGCCTGGCGGCATATCGGGAAAAACGCTATGCTGCCGCATTGTCGGCAACGCTTCGCGAAACTGGCATGTCAGCACTTTCACAAAGCGAACTCATGCAACAGCTGCCTTTCTCGGCACGTACCCAGGTATGGCAGCAGCTAGCGGACGACGGCATACTATACCGACTAGCTGACGGTTACGTCCACAATGAAACGCTAGTAGATATTGAAAAGCGTATCGAGACTTTGCTGAAAGCTTACCAAGCTCAGCATCCCCATCGGCTTGGCTTAGCGCGGGAAATACTCCAGGCAAATTTACAGATCACGCCGGCGCAACTGGCTAATATTCTGCAAAACATGGGTTCGCGGGGCGCCGTTGCGCTATCAGGTCGTCTAGTATGCGAAAGCGGACATAGCCCAACCTTTGAAGGTAGCACCGGAAAAACTATGGAAAGCTTGCTGGAACGCTTGTCGGCCACTTCGCTGGTCGACGAAGCGGAACTGGTCAAAGATTTACCCAGCGAAGCCGAACAGATCGTGAGCGATTGGCTGGAATCCGGACGAATTTTGCGAATCGGGGGCGGAATCTGCGTGACGCCTGCTAATCTGGAAACCATCAAGAGGCAATTGCGCTGCATTTTCCACAGTGCTCCGCAGCAGACGGCTGCTCAACTGCGCGATGCTCTGGGGACAACCCGAAAATTCATTATCCCTTTACTAGAGCATCTCGACGACAGCGGTTTTACCAGGCGACAAGGCGATCGACGTTCTCTGGCCGAGACGCACTTGGCTTCGCCACCATAGAGGCGAGCGCGCGGTCAATTCTACTGCAAATGGGTCCAAGGATGTGCGATTGGTCCCCTGGCTCAATTGCCGAGCCAGGAGACCAATCAGAATGGATTTGCCGTAAAGTATAGGAGAGGTATAGTTTAGAGAGTATTCGCGATAAAGAGATCGTCTTCCTTGGCATCCTGTTGCCAAGACTGCATGAAAGAGATAAGCCAGCCTGATATATCTAGATCTGAGCCTTGAAGCTGGGTGCCAGTCGAAAGGTAAACGTCATCGCGCCAATCGTCGTTGTCGTCAAAAGCGCCCAGTGCGCCGCGAACCGAATCACTTTCGCGAGTGGGTGACACTTCGCCCATGATTTCCAGGTAAGAGCCAACGAAGCCGTTTGACTGGAGTGAAACATTGACGATATCGCCTTGCGAAGTTTGAATTCTGATGGCATTATCTGCGGTGCGACTGATGGTCGTGCCATCCGAAAGTACTATGGGTGAGAGTTTCGGTAATGCTTGTTCTTTCTTATCGATCAAAAGTTTCCCGGTTCTGGCATCATAAGAGATCAGGTGATTATTGCTATCCTTACCCACTTGCAGCGCGAAAGCCTGCACCAGAGCGGGAGCATCCTGATTGAACGGGTTTGCCTTTTGATCGACTTGTAATTTCAGAGGATTGGTCAAATCCGTGCTTTCTAGCAGAGTAGTCTTGCCTGCTAGATTATTGGTATAAGCAGCGCCGTCTTCCCGCTTGGCAGAATAATAGCCGTAGCTGAAGCCGTTGTAGCTGGTTCCGATAGCGGTCATGGTGTTTCCCTCCTTCTTCCTTACTGGCCTTGTTCGCCACCCTTCATACTCATCTCTTGGCCGAGCCCACTGACAGATCACTGACAAGCTGTGGAAATAAGTGGCCATCGGCAGCGATCAAGCGGTCAACGAGCCGCAACTTCGCTGGTTGCGGTTACGGTCCAACGCTGACCGTCCAATGCCAGCAGCACGCCACCATCTCGATCGGTTCGATAAACCGGACCCCAGGCAAGTAAACGACGAATGGTGCCCGGGTCCGGATGACCGAAAGGGTTGCTGCCGACGCTGATCACCGAGAGTTTTGGCTTGATGGCCTGCAAAAAAGCGCGACTAGAACTGAAGCGGGAACCATGATGCGGTATTT